>JAQIBJ010000093.1 GCA_027859085.1 Mycoplasmatota bacterium | reverse complement strand
CAGCATTATCAATCATATTACTGACAACTTGTCCTAATCGATTTTCATCAGCTTTTATAAGCACATTTGCAATATTATTGGTAATATTTATAGTAATTTGCTTTTGATCGCCTTTAGGTTTAATAGAACAAAAAATTCGTTCAAACATGTCTTTTGCATATAATTCTTTTAATTCCACTAACAACTTATCCAAATCTTGTTTTGAATAACTAAATAAATCTTCAATAATATTGTTGATTGGGGTGATCTTATTTATAATCGTATCAATGTGCTTCTTATTTTTCGCACTTATACTTTCATCAGTTGACAACATTTCAGCACTCATTTTAACATATGATAGAGGTGTTCTAATTTCGTGTGAGATATTAGCAATCAATTGTTTTCTCGATTTTGCATACATTGCTTGATTACTTAACATGTTTTCCATTTCGTCTAGCATTATATTATAATATGTAAAACTCTTTATAGACACTCCATTGTTTGAATTCAACTTATTATATATGCCTTTAGAAATATCAAGTAAAGCTTGATCTAATGCTTTACTTGGATTAACAATAATCTTTTTGTAATTTGTCACCAAGTAGACTATCAAAGAAACCAAAAGTATCGCTTCTAAAATCAAAATAATAAAATACGAACTATAGTTCAGTTCAAGTACTTCTTCTTTTGGAATTTCAAATATTACAATCCCTATAATAGTCGAATCATCTTTAATTGGGAAAGACACTTTAATCATATTTTCATTTTGCAACGAATAGGATTGATCTTGATATAACTCATGAGTTATATCTGTAGCGCTAAACGATGTATTATTATACAAAATATTATTACTCAAATCGGAAACGAGACAATATATATTCAATTCATCAAGACGACTCTCTAATTCTTGATTATCTATCGCGGGAAAATCTTCATTCAACATATTTACAACTGTCGAAGTGTATGCTCTCAACGTATTTATATTGTAAGATTCATTTATATCACGCTCTCGTTGAACGAAATAGAATGTCAATGTTAAACCCGTAACAACTACAAGGAAAACAATAAACGAGAATACAACTTTAATACTATTCTGGGTTTTCAAACTTATAACCTACTCCCCATATTGTTGTAATATAGATTGGGTTTTTTGAATTCGTCTCGATTTGTTCCCTTATTTTTCTTATATGTACAGTTACCGTATTAATATCACCAAAATCATCATATCCCCATATATAATTAAACAATTGTTCTCTTGTAAATACTCGATTTGGATGGTCTGAAAGATAATCAAGAATTTGAAATTCTTTTGCTGTCAAATTCAATTTTTTATCTTTCAAATATACTTCATAAGACTCTACATCAATGACTAAGTCTTTAAATTTTTTAATTCTTCTATGTTCATCTTTATTATTCGATAATCGGTTGTATCGATTTATATGAGCTCTTATTCTAGCAGATAATTCGCTTGCACTAAAAGGTTTTGTAATGTAATCATCACTACCTAGACCTAATCCCATTATTTTGTCAACATCACCACTTCTTGCACTAAGCATTATGATGGGTAGGTCTGATTTATCTCTAATGTATTTGCACAAATCTAATCCAGAACCATCAGGTAAATTAATATCAAGAATTACAGCATTAAATGAATTCCTATCAAACAAGTTTTTACCATCTGATAAAGTATGTTTTACTTGGACATCAAATCCTTCATTTGTTAAATATTCTTTGATCATGTTTGCCAATTCTATTTCGTCATCAACTAATAAAATTTTATCCAATATTAACACCCCCCAAAATTATATTCTCATTATATCACGTAAAATTAAAGTTTACATAATCTACATAAAAAAAATAGAGCGAAACCGCTCTATTTAATTTATTCTATTAATAGTTCTTTTGGAGTAATTAAAGAAATAGTTCTTTTGATAATAAAGGCATTTAGAAATGTTACTGCAAATACAATTGCAATAGCTATAAAGATACTTGGATAGTTGATACTAGTTGGAAACTCAGAAATGCCTAATGAATTTGTCATCGTATTCATAATACTTGGTACTACTAATACACTGAGTATTGCCCCAACTATTACTCCAATCATGTTTATGATACTATTTTTAAATACATAGATATTTATGATGGTTTGATCATTCATTCCAATGGATTTATAAATACCATAATTGAATCGTTCTTTGTTTACATTGGTAAGGTTTAAATTCAATAATACCACCAAGCAAATTACTGCGAAAATACTAATTACTCCAGTTGTAACTGCACTTAATATGCTGAGCATAGATACCATTGAGGCGTTTGTAGTTTCAAATACTAGTGTTGTATCTGTTCCAAATAAACGTTCTATTTCACTGATTACTACCTGATCTTCAAACTCATCCACAAAGTTAACTTGAATCAAGGAATTGTTCAAAAATTCTTCTTTAATATCATCTAAGAATAATCTAAATGTCATACCTTGGTTTGTGAGGCTTTGGCATTCACCCACAATCAGCAATTCTTGTTCTTCACCAAGTGAACGAACGGTTACATAATCACCAATTTCTTTATGCAATGCAGCTAATAAATTATTTGCAATCATAATTTCATTTTCGTTTTCAGGAATCCGACCACTTACAACACTAAAATCAAGTGGTTCCTTGTTATTTGTAACAAATATTTGACTTATTGAAGTGATATATTTTTCTTGATTTTCATCATATATTTGACTATTCAAGTCATTAAAAACCGTTACTGTTCCTGTTACATACTCTGAACTTTCTAATGTAGAAATCATATCAAGATGTCCATCATAGTCTAACGGATTAGAACTGACAATTTTTGCGTCAACATCATAGCCAAGCCATAATGGCATATTGCTTTTTTGTGTGTTTAATGACGAAGACACTGAAGATAATGTAACAACTGTAAATGCTGTTGCGATAATAAACAGAATTAGAGTAATAATCGTTTTTTTATTATTCAGCATGTCTTTTAAAGCTAGTGCGAGACTAATTGGCATCTTTTTATGTGAAATTAGTGATACAGAAGCTTTTGCCTCACTCACTTGCTCACCTCTATTAAGAGCTACGGCAGGTTTGATTTTAGAAACTCCTCTTGCCACTAAATAAACAGTGAATTCTATGACACCCAATATCACAAATAGTACAACAATCATTTGAATCACATTTATATCATTTGTTAACCCAAACATATTAGATAACTCATTTAAATCACCTAGGACAACATTACTCAAAGCTAGACTACCAAAGATACCGATAATGATACTCACAAGTGCTATCATCCCATATTCAAACAAATATGTTGATATGATATTGTTAGATGAAAATCCAGTGCTTTTTAAGGTCGCTATTTTTTTACTTTCGGTAACAATATTATTATATACAATACTTCTAATAATGAATAATCCAACAACAATTAAGATAACACCAATCAGTGTAAATATCGCGCCCATAATGATCTGAAAGAATGAATTGGCTTGTAGAATCACTTGGTAAGAAATGATCAATGTGTCACTTGAATTTTCTCCTAGTGCAAGGCCAATTTCATCAAGTATTTTCTGTTCTACATCTTTTGAATAGTCTTTATAGCTAATTCCGATTGAATAATTTTTCTCCCCGGTTTCCAATTGATCGATGGTTGCTTTTGTTGTCCAAAATCGATTTAAAGTAATCGTATCAAAGTTGTATGTTAAATCGACACCAATACCAGCGATTGTCATTTCGGTAGAACCTTGTTCTGTATTGACTATTATGTGATCACCCAAAGAAATATTATTTAATTTACTTTTACCATAACTAAATATAACTTCATTTTCTAAAAGTTCTGTAGGTGATTTTCCTTCAATAATTTTAATTTGATCATATTCCCCGGTTGCATATTCCGTGAAAAACGCATCTGGTATGGGTGTCAAATCAGTTCCCTGTTTAACGTTTGTTTCAATAACATCGTCAAAATTAGCTAAAATATTCACATTAAGAATCTCTGGATTACCGTCTAAATAATCGGCTATAATGTCTTTTGAGTCTTCACCATCCACATAAATTAAACTTTGACTCGTTTTAGATTCTTTATACAATTCTTCATATGCACCAGTCGTTCCGAATAATCTTAATGATAAAAAGAATAAAATACTCACTGAAACAAATACAAGGCTAAGTGCTATGCTCTGTAACTTTTTAGATTTAATATTCGCCCAAACAATAATAAATATGGTTTTCATATTACCAACCCTTTTCACTCAAAAATTCAAATATTACTTTTTCTTGATTATCCGTTTGATATTTTTTTAAATTAAGCTCCCCTTCAATTCGTCCATCTTTTAAAAACACGACTCGGTTTGCATAGGCTGCTGACTTGATATCATGAGTAACCATAATAATGGTTTGTCCATCTTCATTAAAACTTTTAATTAGGTCAAGCACCGCTTTACCACTACTTGAATTTAAAGCACCTGTAGGTTCATCAGCAAATAATATATCAGGATTATTTATCATCGCTCTAGCGATTGCTGCTCTTTGTTTTTGTCCACCAGATACTTGTGATGGCAATTTATCGACTTGGTCAGTTATATCCATTCGATTGATGAGGTTTGTCGCTCTTTCATCAATTACATTTTTTGACTTATGTGCTAAGTAACCTGGAACTACGACATTTTCTTTTAATGTCAAATTTGAAACTAAATTTATCCCCTGGAAAATGAATCCAATATTTTCTCTACGAATTTTTGTCATTACTTTTTGTTTCAAGTTATTAACCTTTTGCTTTCCGATATACACTTCTCCACCAGTAATATCATCCATGCCACTTAATGTATACAACAACGTTGATTTTCCTGAACCTGATTGTCCCATTATGGCAACAAATTCTCCTTGATAAATCTCAAGATCAACATTTTTCAACGCATGGAATTCTACATCATTACTATAATATGTTTTACATAAATTTTTACTTTCTAATATCGTATTCATGGTAACACCTCTCTTTTTATACCTACATTATATCAAACAGTTATTATCACAATATGTTAAAATTATTAAATATTTATTAAGTCGTAAACGATAATTTTAGAAGAATGTCAAAGCAGACACCGTATTATAATATGATAATGAGTTGCAACTAACGACAGTTACGACGAGCCGTATCACAAATAATTGCAACTAATGATATTAATAGTATAATAAAGTCCTCTTTTTTATTTTTTTCAGTTCATATATGCCTTTTGATTAATAATATAGACATAAAAAAGTTAGTAAACACCTTTTTAGTGTCTACTAACTTTATATCAGTTCAAATTTAATATATTTACAATTTTTTTCATTATGCAACACTTTTATTTATGATTTGCTTCTGATCCTGTTGTTTTGATTAGTAATACAATATTTCCTACTTTATGTTTACTATCCTGATATTCATGAGCTTGTACAATTTCGTCAAATGAAAATTCTTTATCGATTACGGTTTTTAGATTTCCTGTTTTGACAATCTCGTTGATTTCATTTAATAAAGTTTGTTTTTCTGATGTTATGGATTTTACACTTAGGAATAATCCTTTTTTTGTAAGAACCTTACTACAAGATTTTTTATTGATAAACCCAACAGCATCAAAGATTACATCATATTGTTTATCGACAGTTCTAAAATCAATAGTGTTGTAGTCTATTGTATGGTCCGCACCAATTTGTTTAAGAATTTGATGGTTCTTCGCACTCGAGACCGCAGTAACGAAAGCACCATAATATTTTGCGAGTTGAACAGCGTATGTTCCAACACTTCCACTAGCACCATAGATTAATACATTATTATTTTTCATGATGTTTTTCTTATTTATGAAATGATACGCTGTTAAAGCGCCGAAAGATAATGGTGCAGCTACTTTAAATGATATATTATCAGGGATTTTTGCGATGGCACCTGTTTCTTTAATGGTCACATATTCTGCGTAATGGCCTAGTTTCATCCCATTGATAGAGTATACGCGGTCTCCTTCTTGAAAGGTTGTAACGTTTGCCCCGATTTTCTTGACAATACCGGCTCCACTAACCCCTGGTATTTTTTTTCGTAACCCATTCCATCCATAGATTATCTTCATCATTAGTTTGACAAGTAGAGATTCATTTAATGCACGCAAGCGTGCATCACCACTCGACACGTTTGCGTATTCTAATTCGATCAAAACTTCATTATCTTTTGGGTTCGGACATTTCATTTCTCCGACTTTTAATACATTTGGTGCTCCATATCTCTCTTGAATGATTGCTCTCATAATACCTCCTATAAATTGGTGTTACCATATAACATCTAACATTAGGGAATTTAAATCCTTATTGTTGGGTTTCTGTTTTGGGCCATTTAAATGATAAATATACAATAATGACAGTAAAAAATATTTGAATTATACCCAAAAATATGTAGAACGCCCATTCTTCACCTATTAAATTCCCGATATTTATGAAGATATATAGTATACCGAAAATGATGTTTGTTATTTTAACAATTTTTGCTGATAAAGTTAATGTAATAACTGAAATAATGACAGGAATTGCCATTAAAAGTGCTGCTGATAACAACCCAAATTGCGTAACTGCAAGTGGCCCCATTTGTCCATCCATAATATTTTGCAATGATTCAGGTGGGAATAAATGGAAGTAATCATTATAAATGTATAACATCATCATTGCCATCCATAGTGCTGAGATTTTAAATTTTACATCGATTTTTGTATCTTTTAGTGATTGTTTCATATTATTTCTTCATTTCTTTGTTTCTTAATTAATGAAATTCCTAACCAGACAAACCAAACAATCAGTAAAACTCCAAACAAACCAGCAATATCGTTTAGGATTGTTATAATTGAGATGATTCCTACAACACCTATAACTATTCCAAAGTAGTTAAGACCTTTATTAAAAATGTTCGCTCTCAAGGCAATAATACTTATCAATAGGATCCATAATCCCCCTATTATCTCACCATAAGCAAAACCTAATCCTAGTGAGACTGCTTCAACAGATGTGAAGACTGTTACAGCTTGGGCAGGATCAGTAACATATAATTCAACGGCTACTTTTATACCACTGTTAAATATCATCCCACTACCAATTAATAGTGTAGCCCAAATAATTCCAAAGGCCGTTGCGACATTCAATAAACTTGAATCAGACTTTTTTAATTTCTCATGCAGTGCCAGTGATAATATTACTAAAGTAAATCCAAATAGCACGTATGATACTAAATACATCAATGTGAATAACACTTCGTATTTAGCAATCAGTTCAATTTTATCTAGTTGATTAGTTATGCTTGGATAATCTACAACTAATAGGAAAAAGATTATCGCCGCAAGAAATGCTCCAGCTTCATATAGCGCAGCTGCACCTCCGAGTTTTTGTAATTTTCTACCTTTTTTGTTCATTTTAATATCCTCTTTTCTTTTTCATTTATTTATTACATATTATAGTATTTCGCTTGAGCAGACCACATCCTGAAATATAGGCCATCGATGTTAGTTAATAATTCATCATGATTTCCTTCTTGGATAATTTCCCCATTATCAAAGACA
>JAQIBJ010000067.1 GCA_027859085.1 Mycoplasmatota bacterium | reverse complement strand
ACTATTATCTTAGTAAAATTTGAATTGGAATATAAAATTGAACCGCCCTGTACGGTTCCGTACGCAGGGTGGTGTGAGAGGGACTAAATAAAATAATTATTTAGTCTCTACTCGTTTTTTTTAATTTGACACAATATTTTATGCTATAATTTATATAAGTGATTATATAAAAACTGATAAGATGACTGGAGGATATGAGTAATGGATTACAATGTAAAACTAGCAACCAATTGTGATGCTGAAGAAATGTTGGTTTATTTAAAAAAAGTTGGGTCTGAAACGGACAATTTACTTTTTGGTCAAGAAGGTGTTCCATTGACAGTTGAACAAGAAGAAGCATTTCTTGAGAAGGTTAATAAAACACCTTATAGCAGAATGTTTGTTGTGAGAAGTGACAATCATATCATTGCAAATGGTTATATTCATACTAATCCTAGAGATAGAATTAAACATAAAGCAGAAATAGCGATTTCTGTGTTAAAATCATATTGGGGTAAAGGAGTGGCCCATTTATTGATGAAGACACTTCTCGATTATGCAAAAGAAACATCTTTTACCGAAACGGTTTACTTAGAAGTCATTTCTGAAAATAAGCGCGCAATTAAACTCTATGAAAAATTTGGATTAATCACTTATGGAATTAATGAACGTGCCATTAAAATAAATAGTTGTTATTATGATTGGAACTTAATGAGGCTTGATATTAAATAAGTCAAATATAAAAATTTAGAACTATTGAGGTGCATAAATATGAAAATTGCTCTAGTGTCAGAAAAATTTATAGATAGAGATATAAATCACAATCTTAAACAAATCCAATATCATGCAAATGATTTATCAGGTAAGGCTGATATGATTTGTTTTGGAGAAGCGTATTTACAAGGCTTTGATGCTCTATCATGGAATTATGATAAAGATAAAACCGTTGCTTTAAGCAACGATTCTGAAAACATAGAATTCATCAAACAATTGGCTAAAGACAATCATATAGCCATTGCTTTTGGGTACTTTGAACTAGATAAGAATACCGAATCTATATATTGTTCTTATATGGTGATTGATTCTTTAGGGAAATGTAGAGATCATTATAGAAGAGTATCTATAGGCTGGAAGGAATATAAAAAGACAGATAAACATTATAAAGAAGGAAAAGATTTTCATGCTTTTGAATATCTAGGAAAAAGAATAGTAGTTGGATTATGTGGTGACCTTTGGTATGGTAAAAATATAAAAAAAATAAATCATATAGATAGTGATTTTGTGCTTTGGCCGTTGCATATTGATTATACAATTGAGATGTGGAACCGAGAAAAAGTGTTATATGAAAGACAATCATCTAAAATAAACGCACCAGTACTAATGGTTAATAATATTTCTGAAACAAGTGTTGGAGGAAGTTATTATTTTGTGGGTGGAAAAATATTAAAAGAATTACCCATGGGTAACTCTGGAATTTTAATTGTTGATTGCTAAAGATATCGAAAACTTATAAAAAGATATAAAAGAATGAGACTTAAAGGTGAATCATATGGAAATCATTAATATATTTAAAGATTATCAATTTCAAGATAAAAATCCATTAAACCAATATAATTATTGGTTAAATTATATGAAGCAATTTACTGAAATTAAACGAAAATGTATTGAAGATTATTTATTTAATAAATATGACCCAAAAGAGATTGCGCTTGAAAAAGTTTTCATCTATTCAAAACTTGAGTTTGAAAAGATGAAAGTAGCTTCAAAAAAAATAGAACAAATATGTAAAGCGTTGGAAAATAAAAAAAATAACATTATAGATGTTTCAACAATGCCTATAGTTGTGATTATTTATCATGGTCTAGGTAATGCTGCAGGATGGGCAACAAAATACAAGGGTAATCCTGCAATTATGTTGGGTGTGGAAAAAATTGTAGAACTTGGTTGGGATGATAAAAACAGTTTACAAAATTTGATATACCATGAATATGCGCATTTGATCCATGAATATTTAAGGAATACTGATCTTGAACCTTTTAATGACAACTATAAGGTATGGATTAATAGAGTTTATATAGAAGGTTTTGCAACCTACTTAGAATCTATTTTAAGTGGAACGACGAGAAGAAATGATTGGCTTAAAAAATGTGAAGAGAAAGCTTCTTTATTAAAAGAAGAAATACTGTATAGGTTAAGTCATCAATTGTCTTGCCAAGAATTCTTTGGTGATTGGCACAAAGTATATGGATTAAGTGATACAGGATATTTTCTTGGTTTTCAATATATTAAGTCATTATCAAAATTTTATGATATTAAATATATTGCTAAAATGTCCATTATGCAAATTGAAGAAGGATTAATGAAATTTTTGAATGATGATGAGTTAATTAAGTAATATAACATTATTTGGTCTTATATTTTGATATATGACTTATATGATATTTTTGGTGTTTAACAAACATATTGCTAATTTAGAAAGGTAGATTTATTATGAAAGAACATGTAGAAATTAAAATGGATGATCTTATAATGAGAGGCATCGAAAATATCAATGGCGAAGATAAATGTGTCGTTATGTTTCATGGGTTTACTGGCAATAAAACAGAAACGAATCGGATTTTTTATAATTTAGAAAAAAAACTACAAGAAGAAGGAATTTCTTCTATCAGGTTTGATTGGTTTGGTCATGGTGAAAGTGATCTTGATCTTTCATTATTGAGTATGGATCTTTTATTAAAACAAGCAGCTAAAATCCTTGATTATGCTAAAAGTAAATTTCGAGTAGTCTACCTGCTTGGTTTTTCTATGGGTGGTGCTATAGCAATAAATTCTTTATCTTTTTCGCCTGAGAAACTTGTTTTAATATCGCCAGCCACAAATATGGTAGATATAACAACAAGCATATTTAATACTCGTGAGAAAATAGAAGAAAAATACGTTGATTTGAATGGTTCAAAATTAAGTAGAGAGTTTGTTGATTCATGTAAACAATTAGAATATAAGAAGAATCTAAAGGCGTATAATAATCCTGTCTTACTCATTCATGGTACCAATGACTTAGCTGTTCCTATTGTCAATAGTCGAGATTTAAATGATTATATTAATAATGGTAAATTTTTAGAAATCGAAGGCGCAGATCATGGGTATAATAAAGTGGAGTTTATGAGTTCGATTTTTCATGAAGTCATTAATTTTTTGAAGTAGTATTTAAATTTTAAATATAATATTTCAATGTCTAGAATCATTTTCTTGACATTTTTTTATACAAAAAGGAGACAAACGTCTCCTTTCTATATTTTTTATGTTTTTAAAAAGTTATTTCTTACGCAATACGATAATTGACATAAGTGACATGATGCCAAAAAATAGTATTGATACATTGACATTATTACATGAAGAACATCCTTGGTTCTCATTTCCATCTAAATTTAAAGTTGTTTGATGATAAGTCGTTTCAATTGTTGTTGATGTTGGTAAAGTTGGTATTTCTGTGGTTTGTATTGGTGAAGTACTTGGCGTAATATAAGTTGTATCCTGATACGTTGTTGTAGGCAACTCAGTTGTTGGTATTTCTGTTGTGATTGGTTCATCAACTGTAATTGGATCTCCAACAATTAAAATTGCATTGGCGATGTTTCTTAAATGTCCATCAGCTGGTGTGTTCATAATTTCTAATTCATTGGTTTCTAAATTTCTTAATAAACATGTTGAACTACCGCCACCATCTAATTCTAACGCTGTATAATATCCTAAATCTTCATTAAGATCTGCCAATTCATTAAGTGTCATACCCGGTATATTGACTAATCTTCCGTCAACAACCGTTAATCCTATGATACCATCACGATTAACACCAATTGTAGTTCTAGGGTGTCTGGCTGTTACTGATCCATGAATCACTTCTGGTAACTTTACGCCCCTATCAAGTAATATTTGCCAACCGCCAATAATATATTCCATATCCTCCCAATCATTGATAGGATAAGGGTATATTGATAATTTAGTACCTGATTCTATGAGATTTAATATTCTTTCGTAATTATAAGAACTACCCTTTGCAGCAATGACAAATTCATTATTAGAGAGGGTATAAGTGTCATTATTAAAATTACTCATTATACTTAATGCATCACCTTTGTAGTGGCTATCAGAATTATTTAATATAAAATCATTTGAAACTCTTAATTTAGCGATGTTATTACCAGTTATTTCAGTTGTAAGATCAGGTGTAAAAACACCTATTTCACCTTCTTCAAGGTCATCGTTAAATTTATCGATATGAATATAGTCTATAAGTGAATTGTCATCGTCATAGATGTTCACTTTATACCCATATTCGACTTTTCCAACTTTTGTTCTGTGTGCACTTGTAAAACCAAAAGCATTTTTATTATAGTAGCCTATTTTAAGAATATTATTTTCTGTTGCATAAAAGTCAATCGGTAGTGTGCTGAAAAAATCACCATTCACTGCGGCATAAACTACTTTCCCGGTCTTTGCTTCATAATCAAGAGCAATATTTAATACAGTTGATAATCCTTGTGCATCATCACCATACAAACGGTCATGAAGAACAACTTCAAAATCACTATACCTGCCAATCTCCAAGTTATGTACAATATGTTTATCGCTGCTAGCTGTGTTTATGACGTATTTATTATAAGTAATATCTTCAACAGTAATGGTTTCATGACTATCTAGTTCTCCTATTGTAAAAGACATTGAACCAGCAGATATTAAGTAATGACCAAATAATACAATAAATATTAAGCTTAATTGAAAACCTTTTTTAATCACAAAATTATTCTCCAATCTTATAAAATTATCGATTCTTAAATTTATAATAACATTCAGAGTATGAAAAAAAGTGCCTGTTTTTGATAAATTGATATATCTTATACAACCAAAGTTATGATAATGATATAATTGTAAATGAAGAGGTGATATGATTGGAAAAATTTAAATTTAATCAACAATCAAAAATAGACTTATCATTAGATAAAGAATTTTCACCCATTATCATGGGTAATATAGCATATGAAACTGCTTTAGGAAACACTGAAAATCCGGTATTAATACGATTTGCAATAGAACGTAGCGAAGACCAAATTTCTATGACTGAATGTTATGTGTTTAATGAGGCGTATCAACAACAAGAAGCAAATTTTATTTATATTGAGAGACTTATCAAAACTATTTTATGGATTAAAGGCGGATATAAAATTTATTTTGGTGGTGATCAGAGTTTAGGTCAACGCATTAAAGCAAGTTACCAAAAAGGTGGATTAAGAGATTTTGATCAGGATTTTATGTCAAAAGTATATGAAAAACCATTCGAGGTAGAACTTGTTAATTTAGAAGAAGTGCCTAAGACAAAAGAAACGTCAAAAAGTATCGGTAGACATTTAAATGGTTCAAGAATTGGATTTGATGCTGGAGGTAGTGATCGAAAAGTGTCTGCAGTTGTTGATGGTAAAGCAATTTTTTCAGAGGAAGTGGTTTGGCATCCTAAAGAACAAAATGATCCTAATTATCATTATCAAGGCATTATGGACTCTCTTAAACGAGCAGCGAGTAAATTAAAAAAAGTTGATGCGATTGGGGTTAGTAGTGCTGGTATTTTTATTAATAATCGTGTGGCTGTTGCGTCATTATTTAGGAAAGTACCACAAAATTTATTTGATAATGAAGTACGAGAATTATACTTTAAAATACAAAAAGAATTTAATAATGTACCAATCGAGGTGATCAATGATGGCGATGTTACGGCATTAGCCGGTTCTATGAGTTTAGAATCAAATCGGGTATTGGGTATTGCCATGGGAACCAGTCAAGCTGCAGGATATGTTAATGGGTTAGGAAATATTACTGGTTGGTTAAATGAGTTAAGTTTTGTGCCAGCGGATTATAATCCGAATGCGCCTGTAGATGAATGGAGCAATGATTACGGCGTTGGTGTCAATTATTTTTCACAAGACGCTGTCATAAAACTTGCTAAAGCAGCTCACATTAAGTTTGATGAATCTTTATCTCCAGCGAAAAAATTAAAATATTTTCAAGAACTGGCTGAAAATAATCATGATTTAGCATTAGAAATTTTTAAAACAATAGGTGTTTATCTAGGATATAGTATTGCTTATTATGCTAAGTTTTATGACATATCACATGTATTAATATTGGGTAGAGTAACAAGTGGAATTGGTGGTATTAAGATTCTTGAATATGCCAATAAGATTTTAAATGAATCTTTTAGTCAATTAGCAAAAATGATTAGTGTTAATCTTCCGGATGAAAAATCACGAAGAGTTGGACAATCAATTGCAGCTGCTAGTTTACCAAAATTTTAGAAGGGCGGAATTAAGATGAAATTTGTTAATGAAAGTGCAGAAATATATATTCCAGATCAAACAGATGAAAACAAAGCCATTGAAAGAACAACACATATGGCAATTGGCGCACATCAAGATGATATTGAAATCATGGCATATCATGGCATAATAAAATGTTTTCAGTTAAAAAACAATCATTTCTTTGGTTGTGTTGTAACAAATGGTAGTGGTAGCGCTCGCGATAATGTATATAAAGATTATACCAATCAGGAAATGATAGAAGTTAGAAAAATTGAACAAAAAAAAGCAGCTTATTTAGGAGAGTATGGCGCGTTAGCTTTATTGGATTATCCAAGTAAAATGGTCAAAGATAAATCTGATGAAGTGGTTGTCAATGAATTAAAAACATTGTTAAGTTTGGCAAAACCGAAAATTCTTTATACTCATAATTTAGCTGACAAACATGATACGCATGTTGGTGTCGTTACAAAAGTCATTAAGGCAATCAGAAGTATGCCAAAATCAGAACGTCCAGAAAAACTTTTAGGCTGTGAAGTTTGGCGAAATTTAGATTGGGTAAATGATGATGAAAAAGAATATTTAGATGTTTCAAAGCATCCAAATTTAGCTGCAAGTTTAGTTGAAGTGTTTGATTCACAAATCATTGGCGGCAAGAGATATGATTTAGCCACAATAGGTAGAAGATTATCCAATGCCACATTTAATGCTTCACATGCGGTTGATGAAACCAATGCGATAACCTATGCAATGGATTTAACACCTCTTATCTTAGATGATGAATTAGATGTCATAGAGTTTATCTCAAATTATATTAAAAGATTCGAACAAGATGTCATTAATCGGATTCATAAAGTTAGATAAATAAAATTATTACGAAGAGGTTATTTATGAAAAAACTATCAATTATACTCGGAATTGTTTTGTTATTGGGCATTGCTGGATGTGGATTAAATTCGACAGATACAACAACGGGAATGACAACCAATGAACCAATAACAACCACAATTGAAGATACAACAACGATTGAAGAAACAACGATTCTTAGTACAGAATTACCGACAACAGAAGTACCATCAACTTTACCAGCAACAACAATAACTGAAACGACTGAGATTTCATCTTGCGAGGTTAGTGGTATCAGTGATTGTGATTTTTTATTGGCTGAAGCAATGCCAGATGGTTCATTTGATATGATAGCATCTTATGAATTATTATCTGAATCAGAAGTCATTTTAAAGGATAATGTGAATCCAAATTATGTGATATTAAATACCGACAACAAAGTGCTTGCGATGAAGTATGGTGCCGTCAATTTTAAAACTAAATCAATTAGCGAAACAACAACTTTAGGTCATACAGGATTTAGTTATCCCACATATATCAACGGTCACTATAATGTGGATGGTGTATATTTAGATTCAAAAGGCATTGTAGTCTATGGTATGATTGCTGGGGTGAGATTTGAAGTCGTTAATACTCAGATTGAGTTAATCCCTCACATACACTTGAATAATGCATATTCATATTATGAAGTTGTTAATCAAGAATTGGTTCATAGAATTGCATACAACCTTAGAACTGCTGATTTTCAATCAATTGGAGCAATTGATTTAGCACCTGAATATTTAGATGAAGGTTATCGATATTACAGCTATGATAACCACTATTTTTATACGGATTTTAAAGTGATGACAGATGACTTAAGAAATGATACTTATGAAAATGCTGTCAATACAAATCAACCATATTATAATTATTATCAGTATTTATCTTTTAGAACGAAAACCAATTATACTGCAGAAGAATTGAATACTTATATTAATAGCAATACCTCAAGTTCGAGTGGTATTTATAATGCGGGACAAGATTTTATTAACGCTCAAGAAGAAGTTTATATTAATGCAGCTATGGAACTTGCTTTTGCCATTCATGAAAGCGGCTGGGGTAATAGTTTAATCGCAAAAGACAAGAATAACTTATTTGGTATTAATGCCTATGATAGTGATCCATATAATAGTGCAACAACATTTGATACTATCCAAGATTGTATTGAATATCATGTTCAATATTTCTTAGGCACAAGATATTTCGACCCAAATTATTACGTAGCATTTGGTACGAATTTTGGAAATAAATATCAAGGCATGAATTATAAATACGCAAGTGATGCTTTTTGGGGAGAAAAAATTGCTAAACATTATTATCAATTAGATAAAGCATTAGGGTTTAAAGACCGTAATTCATATAAAATTGCATTATTAAAACCAGAAGCTTTAGGTTATTATAGTGCTAGTACCACAAGTCCAGTATTGTATAACCCTCAAAAGTATAACTATCGTGGATTATGGATCTCTTTTCCTGTTATGAAAGAAAAAGATGATTTTTATGTCTTAAGATTACCACTTGGTTTAAATGATGATTTACAAATGGATTCTTTTGAAGTTATGGGACCAACAGATGTGTTCTATGTCTTAAAAGAAGATGTAATTATTGTAAATTAAGTGTTTTGAGAAACGGCGAAAATACCTTTCGATTAATGAAAAACAAACAAAATTTAACAATTAACGCTTTTTTATTTATTAGCCAACTATATAAATGTCAAGGAATATAATATATTATATAACCTTTTTCCAAAACTCCAAAAATGATATAATTATGGTATATAAAACTATGCAGGAAGGAGGATGGATATGGGGTATAAAGCTATAAAAACTAAGTTATATTTAAGCCAAAATGAAAAGAAGTTTTTACTTTACTTAATGCATGAAGCTAAGAACTTATATAATGA
>JAQIBJ010000033.1 GCA_027859085.1 Mycoplasmatota bacterium | reverse complement strand
CATTATATTTTGGTTTATGCCAAATATAATAATCATGATATTTTTGATGTTCAGGATGATTTGGATCTTTAGCAGCTTCAAACCATGCATGTTCATCAGAGGTATGGTTTAGCACAAGGTCGGTAATAATCTTCATATCCATCTGATGTGCTTTATCAATCAATAATTTAAAGTCTTCAATGTCTCCATAATCATCACTGACTTTATAGAAGTTTCTGACGTCATAACCAAAATCATCCATTGGTGAATCATAGTGTGGAGATATCCATAATGTGTTCACACCTAAATCTTTTAAATAATCAAGCCTTTCAATCACACCGCCAATGTCGCCAATCCCATCATGATTAGAATCTTGAAAACTTCTTAGATATATTTGATAAATGATTGCATCTTGCCACCAATAATTTTTCATAGTGTCTCCTTTTGTACCTTTAACTTTTTATGCTTTTATTATAACATAAAAATGATTTTAAAATATTAAAAAAAACAGTCAAATAATGACTGTTCATTTTGGCGACCCGGAGAGGATTTGAACCCCCGACCTTTAGCTCCGGAAGCTATTGCTCTATCCAACTGAGCTACCGGGTCTTAGTGGCGACCTGGAAGGGATTTGAACCCCCGACCGACGGCTTAGGAAGCCGCTGCTCTATCCAGCTGAGCTACCAGGCCAAATAAAAAAAGTCAGTGACCTGACTTTAATATCTATATGGCGACTCGGAAGGGATTCGAACCCCCGACCGACGGCTTAGAAGGCCGTTGCTCTATCCAGCTGAGCTACCGAGTCACACGCAATAAATATTATAATCTAAAGTGGTCGTTTTGTAAAGAAATTTCTTTTATTTTTTTAGATTTTATTTGATATTAAATTTCTCGTCAATGGCTTTCTTAACATTTTCTGGAACGAAAGGACTAACATCACCTTTGAATCCAGCTAATTCTCTAACAGATGAAGAGGATAAGAAAGAGTATTTTCCTTGTGTCATTAGAAAAACAGTGTCTACTTTATCATTGATTTGATGATTAAAATTAGTCATTTGAAATTCATAATCATAGTCCGTTACAGCCCTTAATCCTCTTAACATATGGGTTGCACCTAATTCTTGACAATGATTCACTGTTAACTTATTTGATTTAATGACTTCAATATTATCAATATCAGCCACAGCGTCTTTAACCAATTGTATGCGTTCTTCAGTTGTAAATGTTGTTTGTTTATTCGGATTATAAGAAATAGCAATATATAATTTATCGAATAATTTTGCACCTCTTGTTATAATATCTAAATGTCCAAACGTAATGGGATCAAAACTCCCTGGATAAAACCCTATTTTCATATTGACTCCCTTCCAATAATTGTTATTTTTGATTGCCCTAAGGTTTTTTCTTTAAGTAAAACAAAGTCAAAGCTAGGTTCAATCACAGTCTGATGATCAGATTCCATTACAATTATACCATTTTTATTTAATAAGTGTCTATCATGGATAACATTTAATACAATTTCATATGGTTTAAGTTTATATGGGGGATCTAAAAGAATTAAATCATAGATTTGTTTGGTGTTATTAAGAAATTTAATTGCTTTTTCTTTATAGACATTTGATTCTTTTTCAATATTCAATAGTTTTATGTTTTCTCTAATGGTTTTTATGGCTGAAAACTGTTTATCAACAAAATCACAAGTGTCTATTCCTCGTGACAAGGCCTCTATCCCTAATGAACCACTTCCTGCGTATAGATCTAATGCATACCCACCATCAAAGAATTGACCTATTGAATTAAAAATGGTTTCTTTGTTTTTATCAGTTGTGGGTCTGGTTAAATCTGACTTTACATCTTTAATTTTTCTTGATTTAAATTTACCTGCAATAATTCTTAACATAATGCCTCCAAAAATAAAGCACTTAATCAGTTGGAAACTACCCTAGCAGACTACATCTACTCCAAGTGGGCATCTCTTCTTATACCTTTAGGATTCCTAATCAAATAGGCTTTCAACACCAGTATAAGCTTGACTCCCTTATAAAAACTGTGCGTCGCGGGTGGGTAGCTTCCAACTAACTAAGTACACTTTTATTATAGAATAGCAACTTGTTTATGTCAACAAAATGACAGTGATTTTTGCTAAAAAAAATAAGCGAACATTAATGTTCGCTTATCAGTTTATTTATTTTCTAGGATTTTTAATATTTGCTTGTGCAGCAGCTAAACGTGCGATTGGCACTCTAAATGGTGAACAAGATACATAAGATAATCCAATGTTATGGCAGAACTCAACAGATGCTGGGTCTCCACCGTGTTCTCCACAGATACCAAGTTTGATATCAGGTCTAGTTTTACGACCGTCTTCAACAGCTATTTTCATTAAACGACCGATACCTTTTTGATCGATATGAGCAAATGGATCATCGTTGAAAATATTTTTCTTGTAGTAATCAGCAAGGAATTTACCTGCGTCATCTCTAGAGAATCCGAATCCCATTTGTGTTAAGTCATTGGTTCCGAAACTGAAGAATTCAGCTTCTTTAGCAATGTCATCTGCAGTTAAGCATGCTCTTGGGATTTCAATCATTGTACCAACGCTATATTCTAATTCAACGCCAGCTTCTTTAATGATTGCATCAGCTGTTTTAACAACCTCAGCTTTAACGTATTTTAACTCTTTCAATTCACTAACAAGTGGAATCATGATTTCAGGTTTTACTTTAAGACCTTTTTTATTGACTTCAATAGCAGCTTCAATGACAGCTCTTGTTTGCATAACTGCAATTTCAGGATAAGTTATTGAAAGTCTAACACCACGATGTCCTAGCATTGGGTTTGTTTCATGAAGTTCATTAATTGTTGAGTTAAGTTCATCGAATGTAATGCCTAAATCTTTGGCTAAATCTTCAATGTCTTCTTTATCATTTGGTAAGAATTCATGTAGAGGTGGATCTAAGTAACGGATTGTTACTGGGAATCCTTGCATTGCTTCGTATAATTCGACGAAGTCTTTCTTTTGCATTGGTAATAATTTATTCAATGCTTTTTCTCTTTCTTCAACGGTTTTAGCAACAATCATTTCTCTAACTGCTTTAATTCTTGAACCTTCAAAGAACATATGTTCAGTACGGCAAAGTCCAATACCTTCAGCACCAAAGTCGTATGCTTGAGAAGCATCACGTTTATTGTCAGCGTTTGCTCTAACATTTAATGCACGGAATTTGTCCGCCCATTTCATTAATTTAGCAAAATCACCACTTACAGTTGCTTCCATAGTTTTAACTTTTTCACCGTATACTTTACCAGTTGATCCATCTAAAGAAATGTAATCGCCTTCTTTATATTTTTTGCCTTTAATGATAAAGAATAATTCTTCTTCGTTTACTCTAACTTCATGTGCACCAGCAACACAGCAAGTACCCATACCTCTAGCAACAACAGCCGCATGAGATGTCATACCACCACGAGCAGTTAATACACCTTCAGCTACAGACATTCCTTCAATATCTTCTGGAGAAGTTTCTTCTCTTACTAAGATAACTGTATCACCATTTTCAGACATTTCGGTTGCTCTTTCTGAAGAGAAAACCACTTTACCAGTTGCAGCACCAGGAGATGCATTTAAACCAGTTGTAATGACTTCAGCTGACTCTAAAGCTTTAGGGTCAAATTGTGGATGAAGTAATGTGTCTAATTGTTTTGGTTCAACTTTAAGAACTGCTTCTTTTTCATTAAGTAACCCTTCTTCAACCATATCAATGGCGATTTTCAAAGCAGCTTGTGCTGTTCTTTTACCATTTCTTGTTTGAAGGATATATAATTTACCTTTTTCAATGGTAAACTCTAAATCTTGCATGTCTTTATAATGTTGTTCTAATTTTGAAGAAATTTCTAAGAACTCATTATAAATAGCTTTGTTATCATCTTCTAATTCAGAAATAGGTTTTGGTGTTCTAATACCAGCAACAACATCTTCACCTTGAGCATTGAATAAATACTC
Source organism: Mycoplasmatota bacterium (assembly GCA_027859085.1). Taxonomy (GTDB): domain Bacteria; phylum Bacillota_I; class Bacilli_A; order Izemoplasmatales; family Hujiaoplasmataceae; genus Hujiaoplasma. The sequence continues at coordinate 45,552 of JAQIBJ010000033.1, read as the reverse complement.
TCCATAAAGTTCTTTTTCACCAGTTGCAGGGTTTCTTGTAAATGCTACACCAGTTCCTGAAGTGTCTCCCATGTTACCAAATACCATTGATTGAACGTTAACAGCTGTTCCCCATTCATAAGGGATGTTGTTCATACGTCTGTAGTATTGAGCTCTTGGGTTATCCCATGATCTAAATACAGCTTCAATAGCTGTAATTAATTGATCTTTAGGATCTTGAGGAAATTCTTCCCCTTTGATTTCTTTGTATTTTGCTTTAAAAGCTTCTACAATTTCTTTTAAATCTTCTGCTGTTAAGTCAGTGTCTAATTTGATGCCTTTTTCTTCTTTTTTAGCATCAAAGATTTTTTCGTAATTTGATTTTGAAATTTCCATAACAACGTCAGAAAACATTGTAATGAATCTTCTATAAGAATCATATGCGAATCTTTCATTATCAGTTTGTTTTGCTAAGCCGATAACTGCCTCATCATTTAAACCTAAGTTTAAGATGGTGTCCATCATACCAGGCATAGATGCTCTTGCACCTGAACGTACTGATACTAAAAATGGATTTTCGTTGTCTCCAAATTTTTTATTAACAATTTTTTCTGTTTTTGCTAAAGCTTCAAATACTTGTTTTTTAATGGTCTCATTAATTTTTTGGCCATCATCATAGTATTGTGTACAAGCTTCAGTTGATACTGTAAAACCTTGTGGAATTGGTAAATCTAAACTAGTCATTTCACCTAAGTTAGCACCTTTACCACCAAGCAGGTTCTTCATAGATTGGTCTGCTTCTTTAAATAAATAAATAAATTTACTCATAATTGCTTCCTTTCTTTTTTATAATCAAATATAATTTTGAACGTATAAATTATACCAAACATATTGGTAAATATCAAACAATATAGACGTAATTTATTGCTAAGTCTCAGGAAAAATTCATGAAAAGGCTTTCAGCTTTTCTATCAATATAAATATAGCCTAAACCAAAGATTAATAAATTTAACAATGCCATCATCAACATGATTATTTCACTGCTTAAGATATCAGACAATAAATAATAGCCCACGCCCAATATAACGATTAATATCCAACCAGTAAACATCCCTAAGAATGCGCCAATACTTTGTTTGACCACTTCTGTTTCATTTTTATATTCAAACTTAGGAAAATGTAAATTAATGATAGATCCAAAAATTGATGTTGCTAATGAGAAACTTACGATAACTATCAACATAATCAATACCATCAAAAACTCTGATTCTAATGCAAATGCGATAGAGAACAACGTAATAATCGAAACTGGTACAGCTAGTAAAACATTAAAATACATTTTACTTAACATGACTTTTTTTGCACTAATTGGCAACGATTTCATTAACCAAAAGTTCTTACCTTCTAAAGATAAAGATATGGCTGATGTGTAAATCGTTGATATTAAGAAACCAAATATGATTAAAATAATTAATTCAACTGGCGCATTAATGCCTGTTAATTGAACCATCATGGCTTGTAAATTACTTTTATAGACTAATGCTAATATTCCCCCAGCAATCATTAAAACAATACCAAATCCTGAGTTCAAGGCGTAAATGTTTACAGAGAAGAATTTCTTAAACTCTTTTCTAATAATTGCCCAGGTTACAGAACGTTGTTTATGATTGATTTTTCGATTCGATTTTCTTCGAAATGATTTTGTTTTATTTTGGTTTGTTTTATGCGTTAAATCTTTAACCGCATAAAAATAACCAATTAACAATCCTAGGTTTATCACAACAAACAATATAAATGAGAAAAAGTTTTTATCAACAACCGCACTAAAAAATAACTTAACATGTGGTAAGTATTGACTAACGCTGTCTAAAAAAGCTTCTTGATTTATAAATGGGTTATCTGAGTTCGCATTAAATGAAAACGAAAAATACATGAACCCTAATAATAAAGCAAATGTCATGACTAATCCAAATATCTTTTTGACGCCTAATCTCGTTAAAATATAAGTGAATAATAATGATATAAATGAAAAGACAATTAATGGTACAATCGGTATCAATAATAATGATAATAATATTATGATTAATCGATAGACTGAAAAACCACCATGATATAGATAGCTAAAAATTATTGGTGCTGTAAATATAAAGACTGATAAATATATCATTACCATTAATACGGTTGTCTTTGCCGCGACAACAATTTCGTTTTTAATTGGTAAAGACGCTAGAAAATCATAGTCTTTATAATGAAACAAATAACTACTGGCTCTAATAATCACAAAAAATGCTGATAAGAAAGTCGCATACATAAAGATATATGTTAATAACGAATCCAGCGAATTCATCTGTTTAAAGATATCACCTAAATTAAAAAATAAAAATCCCAATGAAAAAAAGATAGAACCTAGACCATATAGAATTAATAGACTTAAAAGGATTGTTTTAAGTTTTGATTGTTTTGCATTGGTTCCTAATAGTCTTTTTAATGAATAATTTTCTTTAAAGAAAACTTTAACTAATTTAAAATACATCATGATTCTTTTAATAACTCCATGAATAAGTGTTCTAATGATTCATCTTCTATAATGTCTTTTGTTAATCCATTGGTAACGATTTTTCCATTTTTAATAATTGCAACTTTATTACAAAGTTTTTCTGCAACTTCTAAAACATGTGTAGAAAAAAATATCATTGAGCCTTTCTCACACATTTTATTAAAGACTTCTTTTAATAAGAAACTTGCTTTCGGATCTAAACCAACAAATGGTTCATCCAACAACATCACCTTTGGTTCGTGAATTAAAGCACCCATGATGACTATTTTTTGTTTCATACCATGTGAATAAGAAGAAATCGGATCATTTAAAACAGATTCCATTTCAAACATTGATGAATATTCACCAATCAAACGATTTCTTTTGTTTAAATCGATATCAAAGACATCAGCAATGAAATCAAGATATTGTCTTCCGGTAAGTGATTCATAAATATCTGGATTATCAGGAATATAAGCCATGATTTTCTTGGCTTCTAATGGTTTTTTCTTAATTGAGAAATCATGAATAATAATATTTCCTTCATCAAAACTATGAATACCTGCAATCGCTTTTAATAATGTTGTTTTCCCGGCACCATTGTGACCAATAAATCCGTAAATATCACCTGGTTTAATGGTTAAATTAATATTATCGATGGCCTTTTTCTTGCCATCATATGATTTTGAAACATTCTCTATTTTTAACATAATGCCTCCTTGTCAAACTTATTATATGCTATGGGTATTTATTTGTAAATATGTATTCATTTTTAAAGTGTATTTTTTACTTGCTAAAATGTAACTTTTTATTTATAATGGTTATAGTTTATTCGCTCCTATAGTTAAATGGTAGAACACAGCAATGGTAATGCTGAAATTCTAGTTCGATTCTAGGTAGGAGCACCAGAATTAAGTAAAGCGTCCAGTATTGGACGCTTTTTGTTATTTAATTGTGCTTCCAGATACAATAGTTTTGTTCTTAATATCTTTTAAATCTGTATAACCAAAAATTCTTACATTCCGACCGATTTTCATATCTTTTGGAATATTCACATGTTTACCAATCACTGTGATACCTGTTGATAATAAATCAGGTCTTTCTTTATTATCTGTATAATCATCTCCAAAACCAACCGTCGCGTTTTCTTCTATAACAGTATGTTTGTCAATAATACAGTTATCAACAACTGCACCAGATTTGATCTCAACATCATTTAAGATGACTGAGTTACTGACTTTAGCCAGTGGATGAATGGTTACACCTGGATTTATTACTGAACGGTGTACTTCTCCTGCAACTATTGATCCATTAGAAATTAACGCTTGTTCTATCACAGCTTTTGAACCAATCTTAACCGCTGGCATTTCTTCAGAACGTGTGTATATTTTCCATGTTGAATCATACATATCCAATTGAATTTTATCGACTGTTTCAATCAATCCTAAGTTTGTGTTTAAATACGCGTCATAAGTTCCAACGTCTTTCCAATATCCTTGGAATTTATAAGCAATTACATCTGATTCTTCAACCATTTTAGGAATAACATGTTTACCGAAATCTAAATCTTCAATGTCCATTTCATTTAAATAATCAAATAAGACATCTTTATCAAAAACATAAATACCCATAGATGCCAAAGTTAGGTTAGAATCTTTTGGTTTTTCAACAAAGTCAGTGATTCTTAAATTTTCATCCGTTTTCACCATACCAAAATGGTGAGCGTCTTTTGAATCAATGACATTACATCCAACCGTTAATTTTGCTTTGCTATCAATATGTGCTTTTATCATTTTCATATAATTCATTTTATAGATATGATCGCCCGAAAGAATCAACACATAATCATAATTTCCTTGTTTAATGTAATGAATATTTTTCTTCACAGAATCCGCTGTGCCTTTATACCATTCATTATGAGGTTGTAAAAGTGTAACTTTTGTATCTCTTCTGTCCAAATCCCATGGTTTTCCAGAACCGATATGATCATTAAGTGAAAAAGGCAAGTATTGCGTTAATATCGCAATATCAAAGATACCAGAATTGGTACAGTTACTTAATGTAAAATCAATGATTCTGTACTTTCCAGCAAATGGTACACTGGGTTTTACACGTTTTTCTGATAAGATATCGAGTCTTGACCCTCTACCTCCTGCTAAAATAATTGCAAGTATTTTCATCTTTTTACCATCCTTTTATATAATTTTTTTATACGCTTTTCGATATAATTTAGCTGAGTTTTTCCAAGAAAAATCAGATGTCATTGCTTCATGAACAATATTTCCCCAAGCGTCTTTATTATGACAATAAATATGAATAGCATATCTTAATACATGCATCATATCATGGGCATTAAAGTTCTTAAAACTAAAACCATTACCTGTTGAATTAAATTCATTATAAGGTAAAATAGTATCAACCAATCCGCCAGTTTCTCTTACAACAGGAATTGATCCATATTTTAAAGCAATGATTTGGCCTAATCCACATGGTTCATATTTTGAAGGCATTAAGAAAATGTCAGAACTTGCATAGATTTGATGTGCAAGTTCATTTGAATATCCTATATGGACTTTTACCTTTTTAGGAAAAGTGTCTTCTAATTCCTTAAAATATTCTTCATAAGAAGCTTCTCCGGAACCTAAGACAACAAATTTAAAGTCATCTATTTCTAACATTTCTGAGAAAACTCTTTGAATTAAATCTATTCCTTTTTGACTTACAAGTCTTGAGATGATTGCAACAAGTGGTTTTTTAGGATCAAAATCAATATTTAATTGTTTAAACAATGCTTTTTTATTATTTATTTTACCTTGATAATAGTTTGAAATATCATAATTGGTGTCTATCAATTTGTCGTTTTTAGGATTGAATTCTTTATAATCTACACCATTGACAATACCTATCAAATCATGCGAACGCATTTTTAATAGTTTTTGTAAACCATAACCAAAGTAATCTGTTTTAATTTCATCTGCATATGTATCAGATACCGTTGTGATTAAATCTGCAGTAACAATTCCTGTTTTTAAGAAGTTTAAAAAACCTTCAAATTCAATCTCAGGCGTATAATTAATTAAGAATAATTTATAATCTAGTAAAGGGAAAATACCTTGATATGCTAAATTGTGAATAGTTAATACTGATTTCGCTTTATATTCAGGATATCTTCTTTTTAATAACAAAGGAATCATTGCCGTATGCCAATCATGGACATGGACGACATCCGGTATATAGTTAAGATGTTTCATGCTCTCTAAGACCGCTAATTGAAAATAAGCAAATCTTTTAGATTCATCACCATAATTATATATGTTATCCCTTGAACCAAAGTAAAAATCGTTGTCAACAAAGTAATATTGAATATTACCTCTTTTCAGAGATTTAATACCAACATAAATATCGGTTTCATCTCCTAAATCAATTGTAAAATTTAACTCATCATCCATTTTCTTTTTATATTTGTCGGGTATTGCTTTGTATAATGGTAAAATGACTCTAATTTCAGTACCTCTTAATCTCTTGATCTCTCCAGGTAATGAACCTACAACGTCTGCAAGTCCACCGATTTTAACAAACGGTGATACTTCTGCACTTACATGTAAAATATTATACATAATTCCCCTCCCGCTATATATTATAGCAAAATTTAAATTTAATTACCATTATGGCCAGAATTTAATGAGTGACCCTCTATAAATTGAGAAAGCTATATAGGTTGTTTCCATTAATAATAAAAGCAATAGGAAACTTGAAGTATCAATTGGGTATAGTCCAAACACTTCAGAAAAGATGCCGAAAGTGAGTGCACTTGTTATTAATGCAAAACCAATCACAAAGGTTCTCAGTTTGTTTAGAGGTGATGATACATTCACTAGAACAAGCCAATAAGCAAAGGTCGCTGCTAAAATACCAACAGTTGAAATCATTTGATTGGCATTTTCTGGCACCTCAAATTGGAAAGCACTCGCAAAGATATACACACCAAGTAGATTCGCAATAATAATTAAAGAGCCAGGCAATACATTCTTAAATACATTCATTAAGAAATTGCCTTTAAATTGCCTGTTATTTGGTTCTAAAGCTATGATAAACGAAGGAATACCAATGATGAATGTCTCAATTACGAATAATTGTATCGGTTGGAATGGATAAATATTATCTGTCATCAGTAGAATAAACGTCAAAATAATTGTATATAAAGTTTTTACTAAATATAATACAGATGCTTTTTCCATATTAGAGACAATTTGACGGCCTTCTTTAACAACTGTTGGAATCGTCCCAAAGTTATCATCCAATAAAACAAAGTGGGATATATTTCTTGATGCATCTGTCCCACTTGCAAGTGATACAGAAGTATCCGCTTGTTTTAAGGCTAAGATATCATTAACACCATCACCAACCATACAGACTTTATGGTCATGTGTTTGCATATGCATGATTAATAATTTCTTTTGGTTTGGTGAGACACGTCCAAAGATATTATAGTTAAGAGCAATTTCTTCAAGATCTTCATCCCGAACACTATCTAAAGAAATGTATTGTTCAGCATCAATCACTCCAGCTCTTTTTGCAACTTCACTAACGGTCATGGCATTATCACCAGATATCACTTTTACGGCAATATTAGATTCATTAAACTCATTAATGGTTTTAATGGCAGATGTTCTAATATTATCATTAAGAACAATCACTGAGATTGGTCTAATTTTACCATTAATTTTATCGTTTTTAATTTTTTCACTTTGAGCAAGTAATAACACTCTTTTTCCTTGAGAAGCATGTCGTTCAACTTGCTTTTTAATTCTTGAATATTGTTTAGTAAGAATCATTTCTGGTGCACCCAATACATAGGCATCGCCATCAAATTCAACAATAGAATACTTATTCATTGAATCAAAATCAATTGATTGTCTTATTTTGTACTTCTGCTTTTCACCAAAATATTGTCTTAAAGCCTTTGAAGTTTGGTTTTGGTCATTTAAAGCATGGTTCATTGTTGAAATAATATTTTTAATTTCTTTATTTGTATAATCATGAATATCGTAAATTGGATTTTCAATCATTTCAAAGAGATCAACATTCATCGTACCATCAGTAATGGTTCCTGTTTTATCAAGACATAAAGTATCAATTCTCGCCAGTGTTTCAATTGAATACAATTCTTGAACCAACGTTTTATGCTTAGCTAGTTTAATCACAGATGTCGCAAAGGTCATGGTTGTTAGTAAGAATAAACCAGAAGGTACCATCGCGACCATTGACCCCGCCATGGAAATTAATGCTTCTTGATAAAGGGCTGAATCTTTAATAAAGTCTGGTAAAAAATCATAAGTTGATCTTAAATAAGCATTATAAAACGTCATTAAACCAAGGGGTACAATAATAATACCAATGATTTTTAATAATGATCTTAATGAATTAAGAATGACTGATTTAGGTTTCGATAATGTTTTAACTTTATTTTGTAAGGTTTCAATGTAATTATCTTTACCCACAGCTGATACACGTGCATAAGCTTGACCTGAAACAACAAAACTACCTGATAATAATTGATCACCAATCTCTTTAGTAATAGAATCAGATTCACCAGTTAAGTTTGCTTCATTAACGGTTATCGCACCATCGATTACGATTGAGTCAGTGATGATTTGTCTACCTGATTCAAGTTTGTAAACGTCATCTAAAACAACATCATGTACATTGATTTCTAATTCTAAACCTTGTCTAACCACATTCACTTTAGACTCAGAAATCAACGAAAGATCTTTAATGGTTTTTCTAGCTTTGAATTCCTGGATGATCCCAATTAATGTATTGATAATGGCAATGACCATAAACCACAGGTTTTTATAACTACCGATTGATAATAGAAGTATCCCAATAATGGCTAGTATCATATTAAAATAAGTGAAAATATTACTACTAATAATTCTCCACGGGGTTTTTAAATTCGATTTAGTTGAAACATTTACTTTTTGGTCGCGAATACGTTGATTAACTTCTTCGACTGTTAAACCAAAATGCTCGTTTTTTATTTTTGTCATATACTCACCTATTTTATTATAGCAAAATCTATATTGTTTAACAATACACTAAGGTCTTAAAAGCAAAAAAAGAACACTATTTCTAGTGTTCATATTTACTTCCACCGATGAATTCTCTAAGAAGAGAATATTCAGGCACAAGTTTACTATCAATCGTACTAAAGTATTTTAAGAATTTTAATAAGCGGTTGGCTTGAATAAAATGTCTTGATTCTCGATCGATTGTATTCAATGCATCTTCTGCATATTGTTTTAAAATCGCATACTCATAACTTAATTCTGAATTATAAATATAATCAGATTTTTCAATATGTGGATAGATCCAACGGTATTCACCACGTCTTACAGACGGCCACATGTCTAATGTTTCTTCAGGAGATGTGTTTCTAAATTGTAAGTCTCTAACAATGCGTCTTAATAATCTTAAGTCAGTTAAATTAATCGGATTGTTATAATCAATATTAATCTGAGTAAATGGTGAAATATATATTTTGAATTTTTGATTATTTGGTATAGCTTGAGATAATTGATCATTTAAAGCATGGATGCCTTCAATCACAATTGGCCTATTTGAACTAATTTTAAATGGTTTTTTATACTTTCTTTTTCTTAACATAAAATCAAATATTGGCAATTCAACTTCTTTACCAGCGATTAAATCAAGCATGTTTTGATTAAACAAATCAATATCCAATGAATCCACATGTTCTAAATCAGGTTTACCATGTTCATCAAGTGGTGCTTGTTCAACAGGTAAATAATAATTATCAATAGAAATCATTAATGGATTTATATTGTGTTCCATTAAGGCTTCTTCTAATCGCAAAGAAAATGTTGTTTTACCTGATGAAGACGGACCAGCAATGGCGATTAATCTGACATCTTTTCTTTGATTGATTTTATCTGCCAACTCTTTTAATTGAGTTATATGATTATTTTCACAAATATCGATTAACTCTTGAGCATCGCCATTTTCAATGCGATGATTCATTTTATAGATCATATCAACTTTTAAGTTCATTGACCATTCTTCAGCTCTAGATAAAACATCAAAAAATTTAGGTGAATCTACAAACTCAGGAATTTCACCTTTTTCTTCTCGTCTAGGGTATTGAATTAAAAACCCTGGATTTAAATAATGTAATTCATAATCTTTTAAATAGCCAGTTCTTGGGACCATATAACCATACATATAATTTTTATAATCATCACAAGTATAAATATTCACTTTTTCTTTACGATATTCTAAAGCACTAACTTTATCATCGTATCCTAAGCGGCCATAAAAATCCTTTGCTTCTTCAATTGATACTTGTTTACGAGAGATTTTATAATTCTCTGTAATGATCTTATCCATTTCCTTTTCTATATTATTAAGCATTTCACGATTGATGTCATTTTCAACACCACGGCCATAAATACCCATAGCAATACTGTTTGAAAATTTAATTTCAATTTCAGGATAAGTTCTATATGTCGCCATTGCGACTAAATAACGCATACTTGTTGCATATATTCTAGTTGAATCATAGAATGAATAATCCAACAGTTCAACTTCTGAGTCTTTACTCACTCTATATGATAGTTCACGCAACCGGTTATTCACCAAAGCTGCATAGTAATCTCCTTTGAATTGGTTCGCTATTTCTTCTAATACAACGGGTTTATCATAATTGTAAACCTTATCATTAATTGTAATTTTGATAATACCATCCCCTTTTTTATAGTGTATTTAATATTTTACTACTTTTTTTTAATTAATCAAGTTATATTCACATAATCAATAAAATATTTACTAAATAATACTTCTATTATTTTGTTTTTTATATCTTATGTTATAATTTATATAGGGAGGTTACGTTCTATGATATTAGTTAGTTTTTTTACAACCATTGGAATGGATGAACAACCTGGGCAATACTTTTTTAGCAGCTATCATCTTATCTATCTATTAATTAGTGCTTTCTTTTTTGTCTTAATATTTAAATTTCTAAAGCATCGATCAAGAAAGCAACAAAACACATATATTACAATCTTTTTAATTTTAATTATTCTCTTAAAGCTTGCAGGTGAAGCAATATTTATTTATGAGTATTATTTTATAGAAGAGAGTTACTCATCTTATCCACATCCATTTTTTGATGTTAATACTTTTTTCTCGTTTCAAATATGTGGGATAATGAATATGATATTACCCATTGTTATTTGGTTTAATATTAAACCTTTAAAAAACTTTGTTTTTGCCACTTCAATTCTTGGTGGATTATCAGTGATGTTTTATCCTGTGACAGTTCTATATGGTAATCCATTTGTATTTACCTTACCAATAATAAGGTCTTCAATCGTTCATTTCTTTTTGATTTTAATCCCTTTATTTTTAATCTATAGAGGGGACTTTAGTTTAAAAAAAGAAAATTGGTTTTCAATTGCGTTTCCATTAATATTAACAGCTTTATGGGCAATGTTAGGTAATATCTTCATTGATCCATCAGCAAATAATATGTATTTAATGAGTAATCCTTTCTTTAATGGACCAATACCATTAATCAATGTATTACCAAATGGTTACCATGTCCTATTCTTAGCAGTTGCGGTAACTTTAGGTTATGTTATAGTCTTTCAAATTGCCAAAATATTTGAAAAAAGACAATTGTTTAAAAATAATTATAAAAGAAAACACTCTTAAGCTTTGTTCCTAATGAACAAAGCTTTTTCAATTAAAAAAACCTCTTTGCAGAGGTTTTAAACTAATGAAACAAGTATAATGAATACAATAACTGCTAACAACAATAACAAAGTGAATAAAAAGCGTGTTCTAATAACTTTTTTTGTAACGACTTCTTTGTCTTGATGTAATGGTTGGTCACCTGGTGATTTCCCAGAATCTACGCGATTAAACTCAACGCCTTCTTTTTGATCAGTACCCTTGTTTTTCAATTTTACCATCCCTTCCATGAATCACAATATTTGTGTCTTGATTTATGGCCTTTATGGTTGCATAAGCAATGGCTTCTTTTTTAGTATGTAGAACTCGTATTGTCTTATCAGAGCCTTCTCTTGTGACAATCCATTTATTGTCTTTGCCTCTATACACAATATGATATTTCCCAAATTCTATAGTATCAGTTTCTTCCTCTGAAGTATCTTTATCTTTATTTAATTCTTTTTTTTTACTGCTTTCTCCAACAATAATAGGTTTAGGTGTTTCTAATTCAGTTTCCTCTATTGAAGATTCATCCATACTTGTTGCTTTGGAGGTTTGATCAATTTTTGTTTCCTTCTGATCATCGATGCTTTTTTTGTTTTTTGGCTTTGGTTTAATGAACGTATAATAAGCCAAAACAACAATCACAATAATCATCAAGCCAATCACAATGAAAGGCAAATTCTCTTCAATAATACTCATTATAATCATAAATCTCACTCACTTTCTAAAACAAGGATATTTGTTCTTGGTGACCAGATTTTTTATATAAATCAATTATTTGATTCATAGAATATGCTATTTTTGTTTTTTTGATATTGAATATGAATTGACGTTTTAAGTCTGTAATATTAGGGCTTTGCCATGATTTTTTATATCCATATAAATCAAAATAAATAGATTTTAAATTCGATTTTTCTTTATCTATGACTGTATAAAAATTATTTAATTTCTTACTATCAAAGTTTAAAGAAAAAGTTGGATAAATAAAACTTGGTTCAAATCCAATTAAATGATCCAGTAAACTTTTAAATTCATCTACATCATCATTAATGTGGGGAATTACTGGCTTAATAATGACACCAAATTTAATGGAAGTTTTACTTAATGCCTTTATTAATTTTTCAATGGCTTTAAAATGATGAGAATCATCAAAGAATGTTAAATCAATCTTTGTCACACTTGCGATTGGAATACCAATCAGCAACGGGTGATTTTTAGAAAATTTTTCTAATATGTCTAAATCCCTTAATAAATTCATTGAATTTGTTTCTATAAATAAACCGTGTTTTGTCTCCTCCATATGAGTAATTAAATACTCTATAGATTCATGACAAGAATAAATATCAGGGTTTTGAAAAAACCCAAATATTTTTGGTTCATCATATAATTTAATCTGTTTTATAAAATCTTCTTCCCTATTTTTAGATTTTGATGGTTCTTTTCCATTGGCTAATGGAAAAAAATCTAAGGGTGTTGATAAGTAATTATAGATGTCATTTGAACCATGACAAAGGTTGGCATAATAGTCTATGCCAAAAAATTTGTCCTTCTGACGATTTCTAATTAATGACGATGAATTTAATATCATATCGACCAAACCTCATCTATAATCTAAATATCTAACTTCATTATACCGTTTTTTAATCAAAAATAATAGTTTTTGATATTTTTTATTTATTAATGTATGAATTAACAATTTTATGTAACTCAATGATTTTTAATTCGTGAGTTATTCTTAAAACAGGAACTTGAACATTATCTAACCAAGAAAGATGTTGTCTTCTCGAACGAAGGTTATCTGGATTGTGTTCATAATCACTCACCCACTGCAGGAACGCTTGATGGTTTTGATATAAATCACCACCTGGTAAGATACGCTTACCAAAACGTCTAATCTCTCTCTCGTTAATTCTTCTAATTCTAGTATCTATATCTAGATTCATATAGATAAATAAATCAATTTCAGATTTTAACTCATCAAATATATTAACGATAGACCCAGAAATAACAGCATTTTCATTATCTTTCAAGGCAAGTTGTATTAATTCTTTAATCACTAAATTATCTCTTCTTACAGTGAAAGGTGGATCTGTATTTTTCCACATTAAGTCATCGACATCAATGTGTTTAAAATGATAATTTTTTGCGATGGTTTCAGCTAGTGTTGTTGTGCCTGATCCACTTGAGCCAAAGATATTGATGATCATTGTCTAACCTCCACTATTTTTTGAACATGATTTGTTCGCTATTAAACATTCTATTAAGTAATAAAATAAATCCAATCAAGTAAGTAAGATTGGCTAGGGTAGTGACTAAAACAAACAAGCCAATGTTGTCTGTAAATGTCATAATACCGACTAGAGATTGTACAGCGTTATAGATTGGTATTAAGTATACATAAACATTTGTATTTGCGCCACTGCTAAACATTGAAGACACAGACACAATGATGGTTAAAATGTAAATTGGTGTTATATAAGTTGTTGCTTCTTTTAATGATCTAGCATATGCAGAAACGACTGATACTATTCCTACGATAACAAATATGGTTGAGAATAAGACAACCAAGATTAATAAATAATCACTGATAGTAAACACAGATAAGCTTTGATCACCTAGATTCAGCAATGTTGGTAATGATAAAATTATTCCAATAAACGAAGACATTGACGATATAAGCGATAAAACCGATAAGCTCAGTACTTTACCAATTGCCAATTCACTACGTTTAATAGGTGTAATAAGTAATGTTGAAATAGTATTTCTTTCTTTTTCACCCGCAATTGATTCAGGACCAATTGACATAGCACCTGAGAACAAGAACATAATTACAAGCATCGGTAATAAGCTTGACATGATGGTTCCAACCATTTCTCTATCAGATATTTCTGTTTGTTCAAATATAAAATCAATATAAGTAATATCACCAAATTCTTGTGATTTTAAATATTCATCATAAGACAATAAATACGTTCTGAATCGATCAACTGCCACTGCCATATCTTTAGGATTACTATAAAATGTAACTTCAGGATTATCTTGAGTCAATGGATCATAGCTTTCAATATTTTCATCAAATATAATCAAAACATTCCAGTCTTCTTCGTCAATTAATGATTTATATTCATCAACTTCTGTTTGGGTAACTACAATCACATTAATATTTTCTAGACTTTCATTGGCAGTTTCACCACTAGTATAAATGGTTTCGAAGGTATCTGTTGGATTAACAATAGCCACATCAGTCATTTCGTTTTCTTGTACATTAACCAAGGTATTTCCAATAAAAGTATAGATTAGAAAAATAAATAGACCAGGTAGTATAAACAGGGTTAATATAAGTCTTCTATCTTTTAATACTCGATCAATTTCTTTTTTAAAGATTACAAAGATGTTTTTCATGATGCACTCACCTCAGCTAGATCGAAGAATAATTCTTCAATATGTCCATGACTTTCATGAACCTTCTCTAGTAACTCATCATAAATGAGTTTTCCATCAATGATGATACCAACTCTATCACATATTTTTTCAACCAAAGAAAAGATATGGGTTGAAACAATGATTGTCTTTCCGCGTTCCTTTAATTCAATTAAGAAATCAGTCACTATTTTCCCCGTAATAATATCTAAACCATTTGTTGGTTCATCAAAGATTATAATCTCTGGATCATGTACAATCGAAATGACTAATTGTACTTTTTGTCTCATACCTGAAGATAAATCACTAATCTTAACTTCTTTAAAACTATCAATACCAAACTTCGTGAATAATTCGATTTTTCTTTGTTTAGTAACTTCAGGAGTTAACCCATGTAACTTAGCAAAGAAATCAAACATATAATTTGGAGTGAAAAACTCTTCAAGTTTTAACTCACTTGTTAAAAATCCTATTGACTTTCTAACGCTATTTGCTTGATTAACTGCACTAAAACCATTCACAAAGATATCTCCTTTATCAGGCTTAATCAATGTTGATATACATCTTAATGTAGTTGTTTTACCAGCACCATTTGGTCCTAACAGTCCATAAATTTCACCAGCATAAGCATTAAAAGATAAATTTTTGACCGCAACTTTTCTTTTTTCATCAGTCTTGTTAATTTTCATTTGTTTTTTTGACAATGTAAATGTCTTGAAAATATTTTCTACACGTATTTTCGCTTCCATATGTCACCTCTATAAGTAAATTTTATAAATTAATTTATCTTTATAAATATCTTATCAAATATTCATTTTATTTACAATAACAAAAAGACAGAAAAAAAAGTCTATTTCTAGACTTTTTATTTTATTTTAAAGCTTTTTTTGCTTGTTTACACAAATCAGTAAAGCCTTTCATATCATTTACTGCTAAGTCAGCTAACATTTTACGGTTCACTTCAACGTTTGCTTTTTTAAGACCATTGATTAATCTTGAATATGATAATTCATTCATTCTAGCAGCTGCATTAATTCTTGTGATCCATAATTTTCTAAAATCACGTTTTTTTCTTCTTCTATCTCTGTAAGCATATTTGAATGAATGCATAACTTGTTCTTTTGCTGTTTTGTATAATAAATGTTTAGCACCAAAATAACCTTTGGCTAATTTTAATGTTTTTTTACGTCTGTTTCTAGTAACAAAACTTCCTTTTACTCTCGGCATCTCTCTTCACTCCTTTTCGATTTATAGATATGGAACCATATCTTTGATTCTTTTTAAGTCAGAAGTTGAAACTGATTCGTTTCTTCTTGCTTGACGGTTTTGTTTTGGTGATTTATTGCTCTTCAAGTGAACTTGATAAGCTGAAGGTCTAGAAAGTTTTCCTGATCCAGTCTTCTTTAATCTTTTTTTAGTACCTGAATGTGATTTCATTTTTGGCATAGTTATCTCTCCTTCTAATTTTTAGGGTTAATCATCATAAATAAGAATCTACCATTTTTAACGATTCTACCATCTAATTCACCAATTTCTGATAAAGATTCGTAAAATTTGGTAAGAACTTGTTTTCCTTGTTCAACTAAAGCTTCTCCAGCACGATAAGGTAATCTAACAGATGCTTTTACCTTGTTGCCTTTTGTTAAGAATTTTTCCGCATGATTTAATTTTGTATTAATGTCATGTTCTTCAATCACTGCAGTCATTCTAATTTCTTTAACTTCAACAGTTTTTTGATGTTTTCTAGCTTCTTTCGCTTTCTTTTGTTGTTCATAACGATATTTGCTATAGTCCATCAATTTACATACTGGTGGTCTTGCATTAGGCGCAACTAAAACCAAGTCAAGATTTTTTTCGCTCGCGATCTCATTCGCTTTTTGACTTGTAATCTCTCCATATTGTGTGCCATCTGCACCAATTAATAAGACTGTTCTATAACGAATTTCTTCGTTGATAGGCGTTGTCTCTTGTTTAACTGGTTTTTTGTTTGGATATCTAATATTAACACCTCCATGTTATAAATAAAAAGTGGGTACATATAGCACCCACTGATAACATGTCTTATACATATTATTATATTAGCGTCAACCTATTGATACATCAATCAGGTGAGAAGTGGGTACCTCTGCTTTCTAAATTTAAACCGATAGTATTATAGTATATATATCAGCCTTTGTCAACTATTTTTTCTTTTGACCATTCTTTTTATTTTTAAAGTAGTTTTCTTTATTGACTTGATAACTTCTAGCGATTGCAAGTGAGTCTTTAGGCACGTTTTTATTAAGTGTTGATCCAGCAGCAATTGTTGCATTATCATCAATGATAATTGGTGCAATTAAGTTTGCATTACAACCAACAAAAACATCGTTTCCTATTTTGGTTTTATATTTATGAGTTCCATCATAATTTACAGTAATTGATCCACATCCAAAGTTAACATTGTCTCCAATCTCAGCATCACCTAAATATGCTAAATGACTGGCTTTGAACTCATTACCTGTTGTAGTTTTTTTAATTTCAACAAAGTTACCGATACGGTTATTTGGACCAACGATAGCGCCATCTCTTAAATGTGCAAATGGACCAATGGTCGTATTTTCTTTAACCTCGGAATTAAATATTAATGAATGTTTAATGTTGACATTTTCACCAATAATTGAGTTATGAATTTCTGTTGATGACCCAATAACTGCATTTTTTTTAATGACTGAATTCCCTGTAATAACACAGTTAGGTGCAATCGTTACATTTTCTTCAATACGAACATTATCGCCTATAGTGATTGTATCAGGGTTAATCATCGCAACACCTGATTTCATGATTTTTTTATTAATCTCATGGCGTAATATCCCCTCAGCTTGGCTGAGTGCATATAAATCATTTATACCCATAGCCTTATATGATTTTTTCAACATATAGGTAGATACTTTTTTATTATCTGATTTAAGAATCTTAACAATATCCGTTAAATAGTATTCATTTTGGGCATTATTACTAGAGATATTGTCTAAAGCATCAAATAACATTTTATTATCAACAATATAGATACCAGTATTGATTTCTTGAATCAGTTTTTGTTTATCAGTAGCGTCTTTTTCTTCTATAATGGCTTCTAATTGATTATTTGACTTAATAATACGTCCGTACCCATCTGGTTCGTCTAAAATCGTTGAAACAACGGTTAAATTATTTTTATTCTTTTCATGGAAAGCCATCGCTTCTTTAATCACAACTTCATCAATTAAAGGCATATCGCCTGGAAGAATAATTGTACACCCATCTTCAGTGATCAAGTCTTTGGCCATTAAAACAGCATGTCCTGTGCCTAATTGTTCTTCTTGAACTGCATAAGTGACACGAGAATTCAAAATTCCTTGAATCATTTCTTTTTTATGACCAACTACAGTAATTAATTCATCAATAGCAGTTGATTTATATAAATTTTCAACAATATAAGCAATCATGGGTTTTTTTAACAAAGGATAAGCACATTTTGGTAAGTCAGTTTTCATTCTGGTACCTTTACCGGCAGCTAGAATTATTGCATATTTTTTCATGTTATTCTTCTTCCTTTGCTACAGCTTCAATTGTCTCTTTAATGTCTTTAATAATTTTATCAACTTGTTTTTCAGTTCGAGCAGATACTGAGATTCTTATTAACGGTTCAGTTCCACTAGGTCGAACTAAAACTTTGCCATCGTCTCCTAATCTTCTAGTATGTTTATTTACAATATCTTTAACTTTAATGTTATTCACTAAGTTTTTATCAATATCACGAAGATTAACAAGTTTTCCAGGGTAATAAGAAATTTGTTGTTTTAAATTTGATATTGGTAATTTATAATAATGTAATACTTTTATTAAAAACGCAGCATTTAAAACACCATCTCCAGTAGCAGCTAATCTTTTATTAATGATATGTCCAGAACCTTCTCCACCTAGAACGCCATCATTTTCATCAATTGCTTTAGAAATATATTTGTCACCAACATCAGTTTGAATAACATCTATACTTTTTTCAGTTAAACCTTGAACAATACCAATATTACACATTTTACTTAAGACTACAAATTTATTTTTCAATTTTCTATGAGCTTTTAAATAACTAGCAAATAAATATATAACAAAATCACCATCAATGGCTTCTCCTTGGTTATCTACAACCAATAAACGGTCTGCATCTCCGTCAAAAGCAATTCCTAGATCACATTCTTCATCAATGACTTTCTTCTGTAAATTTCTTAAATCAGTTGATCCGCATTCTTCATTAATATTGGTACCATTTGGATTGTTCCCAATAATAAATAAATCATTAGTGATTTTAGAAAACACAGTTTCTGCTGTTTTAACAGCGGCTCCATTTGCTAAATCTAGACATATTTTTAAATTAGTTTTTTTAAGTAGACCAGAATATGATTTTAAATATTTGTCTAAAGGATTTTTAAATTCTATTTCTGTTCCTGGTTTTTCGGCTTTATCAACCTTTGTATTTTTTTCTATTACATTTTCTAGTATTTGTTCGTTTTCAAGATTAATTTTTTTTCCATTCTCAAAAATTTTTATTCCATTGTCATAATAAGGATTATGACTGGCTGTGACCATAATACCATGAGTTTTTTTCTTAAAAGAGAAAAACGCAAGTACAGGTGTTGAAAACATACCTAAATCATAAACATCAAATCCAGATTCAATTAATCCTTTCTTAATGTCGTTTACAATACTTTCACCAGAAACACGTGTATCTCTAGCAATAAATACTGGTTTTTGATTCTTTTTGATAAGTTTAATACCTTTCCCAATAAAGTATCCAACTTTCTTATCAAGTATGACTTCTGCTTTGTCTCTTATTCCGTCTGTTCCAAAATATTTCATATAATCTCCCCTATTCTACTGTAGCTGATTTTGCTAAATTTCTTGGTTTATCGATATCTACACCTAAATCAAGTGCTTTATAATAAGCAATTAACTGTGCAGGGATAATTGTGATGAGTGGACTTAATAAACGATGTACATCCATTAACACTATGTCATCATTACCTTTCGAAGTATTTTCTAAACTGATAACTAAAGGTTTAGCTTCTCTAGCTTTTGCTTCCTCTAAATTTGACCTTGTATTATTATTAATATGATCTTGTGAAATGATTGCAATAACCGGTACATCTTTTTCAATTAAAGCCATTGGACCATGTTTTAATTCTCCAGCAGCAAGACCATCTGTGTGTATATATGTAATTTCTTTTAATTTTAATGCGGCTTCTAAGGCAACGAAGTAATCAATACCTCTACCTATATAAAAACAATGTTCACCTTTTATGGTTTGTTGGACAACTTCATGTATGTAATCTCGTTTATCAACAATGTTTTCCATTGCAACAGCGGCTCTTGACATTTCATACACCAAGTCTAGACTATGTTGTATAGATAAACTTCTTGCAAGTATAGCGAGTACTGCAAGTTCTCCTACATAGGCTTTCGTTGATGCAACTGCAATCTCTGTCCCTGCATAGATATTTAATGTTGCATCTGCTTCTCTTGCCAAAGTCGACGTTGGAACGTTTGTGATTGATAAGGTTTTAAATCCCTGTTCTTTAACATTCATTAAACATGCCCTTAAATCAGCTGTTTCTCCTGATTGAGAAATTAATACAAATACAGACTTTGGTTCTATCAATGGTTCATTATAAGCAAACTCACTTGCTATAAATACTTCTGCAGGTATTTTAGCAATCTCTTCAAAGTATATTTTACCGATCAGCCCTGCATGATATGAAGTTCCTGCAGCCAATATATATACACGTTCAACTTGATGAAACATTGCTTTGATATCTGGAGATACTCGTAGTTTATTATCAACCATATATTCACTCATAATTTTTCTTACGACCGTTGGTTGTTCAGATATTTCTTTAAGCATATAGTGTTCAAAGCCAGCTTTGTCTAATTCATCTGTGACAAAATCCATTGGATGTTTTTCTGGTTTTCCAATTTTTAAACCAATGGTATCAAATATTTCAAACACAAATTTGTCTTTGATTCTTTCAACTGTAATAACACTATTGTCTTCCAATAAATAATAATAGTCTGCATAGTTAACAAATGCCAATACATCAGAACCTAACACGATACCTTTGTCTGATTCACCAATTAATAATGGTGATTTGTTTTTCACTGCATATATTCTATCAGTGTCATTGGTATCTATAACTAAAAGCGCATAAGATCCATCTAACAATGATATTGTCTTTCTAATCGCTTCTACGACTGAAATCTTTTTAGCAAACTCTTCAATTAAGTTAACGATGACTTCTGTATCAGTTTCACTTCTAAACTCATAGTCATGTAAATATTTGAAAGTTAATTCCTTATGATTATCAATCACACCATTGTGTACAATAACAAAACGTTCACTCATTGAATAATGTGGATGTGTGTTTTGATGATTCGCAACACCGTGCGTAGCCCATCTTGTATGCCCAATAGCAAGATGATTATTGTCAGGGTAATGATTATCATTCAATAATTTAGCTACTCTTCCTGTGTCTTTATTCGTTATGAATTTAGATTCTTCGGGATTGTAAAAAGTAATCCCACATGAATCATAACCTCTATACTCTAATCTCTCTAAACCTTTAATTACAACATCAGATGCTTTTTCCTGTCCAATGTATCCAACAATTCCACACATTTACAATTCCTCCTGAGTTTATTATATTAATTATATCAAATATTTGTCTTTCTAACAATTTATTACCTTTAAAAAAAAGATTGCGTGTTTAACAATCTTTTTTTCGCATAACTATTATATAACTTATTGTTAAAAAATGGAATACGATTAGGAAAATTAGTATACTTTTTTCTTGATCGTAATAACCATCTATATTAATCATGGTTAATTCTATGATCGAATTGACCTTTTCTGGTAAATCATAACTTAAAATTTCAAGTAACCAAAATATTAGTAATGACATCAAACCGCAGAGAAAATGATTTGTAACTGCCATAAATATAAGTGTCATCATAAAATATTGTAACAACTCTAAAAACAGTAAAAAGGTAACCTTCATGAAAGATTCAAAGACTAACTGATAGGGTGTTAATAAGTATACAATAAATAATATTGTCGAGGAGACAAAAATAATTAATATAGCAATGATTAACAAACCAGTTAACACCCTAGAGATCATATGATATGTCTTTGTTTTCACTGAGTATACTGAATACATCATTAGTGATTGGTTGCCTTTACCAGCCAAAACTATACCAATGTAGATGCTTATGAATACCAATATAAATTCTATGATAATAAATGTTTCATTAAAAAAATCATAACCAAATTCATCTCTAAACCCATCGATGTAAGCATATCCTTCAAGTATCTGTGTATTATATAAACTACTGAGTATAATGACAGTCAATAACAAGAAAATGATTGTCACAGTGATTTTAGACAGTAAATAATCTAATTGTAGATATACATAGTTACTCATCCAATGATTCCTTGTTCAAATTTATATAATTTTTTTCTAGTTGTATTGAATTTTTCTGGGTGATGGGTGGAGATAATCACTAAGTAATCTTTAGATAATTGAATAATCTTTTTAATAAAATGTTTCTGTGAGTTAAAATCTAACCCGACCAATGGTTCGTCTAAGATAATGATTTTAGGATTGTTTAATAGAGCTTGAATGATATTCACTTTTTGTTTCATCCCATTTGACAATGATTTTATTGGTGTGTATAACTTATGTTTCAGTTGAAACATATCTAGATATAACTCTAACTCATTGTTTAAATATTCATTATATAAGTGTTTAATTCTTCCAATGGTAATTAGAAATTGATGAACGGTCATAAAATCAGGCATCACATAATTCTCAGGTGCATAGCCTATTCTATATTTCCTCTTAATAATTCGTCCATTATAAGCAACATGATTCATAATACATTTAATAAATGTTGATTTCCCTGACCCGTTTTTTCCTGTAATAATATTTAGTTTTCCCGATAGAAACTCTGTGTTTATAGATTGAATGGCTTTTACATGATGATAACTCTTTGATAAATCATTAATAGTGATACTGATAGGTTTGAATTTCAAAAAGTCCATTGTATAAATCACTTATTTGACTATAAAACAAGTAATCATCAATTATATAGTCATAAATTGTATTATTATATTCATAGCTAATCATCAGTGGAAACCTATTTATATAATTAAATGTGTTTAAATAGTTGATCGGGATAAATATTGCATTGTTATGTTTAAAAGAAAAATCTTGTGGGTTAGGAAACTCTGTCACTAAGTTTTGAAAACCAGGTATAATCTCGTCTATGGGTTGAAGATGATTTAATGGTTCATAAACTATTTTTGCTTTATTTAAATTTAAAAACATATTATTATTTAAAACATCAATTGACTTAATGGTAATCTCTTGACCTGTTTTATTTATCATTTCAATGTATATACCAATTATAGCGTCTTGATCATGAACCGAATACATTCTTGAATAGTCTAGATGATTTGAACCAGTGATTTCATGAAACAATAAGCTTAAATCACCAATCTCTAAATTCAAAGTTTCATCATTGTTATAAGTTAGTGAAATATTAGCATTGATAAAATCAAGTTTTAAACCCAAAGTATAGACATTATTTAAATCAATCTCATAATAGTATAAATAATATTGTTTGTTATTATATGTGACAACTTGTTTTTGGTTTTTGATTTGTGATATTTTTATTTCAACTTCATCAAAATCTGATAATATCCTTGCATCAACAATATTATCACTTAAAGTAAAGAATGAATTTTCTGAACTTATATATACAGGAATATCAATGGGTTCATTGTCAGTAATAATTCTTGCATAATCTTTCTTTATTGACAATATTTCTATAGAATCGATATAATCTTTATCTTTAATCAAAATAATGATACCTGAAACACTTAAATATAGACCAATAACAATGAAAAATATCTTTTTCATCAAAATCTAGATTTGGTGATTTCATAATATTCAGTCAATACTGTGAATGTTTCCCATCCGCCTTGTTTCATACGTCCCCAAAAGAAATAATAACTTCCCACACCATTATTAATCTCTCCAGTACCTCTTGTAATGATACTGACATATGTTAATGGATCAACCAATATATTAAAATTAAAAGACTCTTTACTTGTCTTTGTTTTAGTGGTTGAAATACTGGCTTTAATATTAGCATTAACCGAACCCTTAAATTTCTTACTTTTACCTGAACCTGACACCTTGATTGAACCTGAAGCTGATATCTGTGTTTTAGTTTCTTCTTTAGTTTCTAATTCAATTTTATAAGTAATTGGTGTTGTGCCTGTATTAAAGATTTTAATTTTTGTTTCAGCGATAAAATCAAGTGGTTCATTCTTATTCACCACATGTAATCGCCAACCAAACATTTTGCGTTTTTTCGTTTTTTTGTAATAGTCCTTATAGTCAGAATCACTATAATTTTTTAACATTAGAACATCATCATCTTCAAAGATGATTTCTTGATAATTGGTATATTCTTCAGCCGATACACCATCAATCAATAAGATTATTGCAAATGTTAGTAATAATATTAATACAAATTTTTTCATAAAAAAAACCTCCCTTTTATAAATATACTACTTAAGGAAGGTTAGAATTCTTTATTTTATATATCCAATGGGTTTTCTTTGAAATATGTCATTGCATCTTCATAACCCAATTCATAACGAGTTCTTGATTGATTATGATCAAAATTTAATATTGCCCCTAAAGATTTTTTGGGTTTAATTTCAATAATATGAATACCAGGAAATTTTTTTGGGTTAAAACGTATTATCTTTTGTAAGTTAATCACAATCACTGTATCACAACCTGCATCTACCAAAGGTTTTATAGGAATGTTATCGTATAAACCACCATCGAACGTTTGTTTTCCATTGAGTTTAACTGCTGGAAAAACAATAGGAATTGAACAAGACGCAATAATCTGTTTGTGGATATCTTCCCTTTTTTGCATGTGTAAAGGTGAGTATATCACTTTTTTATTTCCTCTTAAATAGTGTGAAAAAGATGATTTTAATATTCCCAATGTCCCTTCATCTGGAAGTCCCGCAGGAGAAAGTGTCACATAGACTTCAGAATTTTTTAGTTTGTCTATTTTTAGATTTTCATCTAGTAATTCTTCAAGATTATGAATATCTACTAGACCGTTTTTTAGAAAGCTAAAATCTCTTGCTCTCAACATTTTCATTAAATTATCAATATAATCAAAACTCGCTTCAGGGAATTCAACCCAAATCTTTTTGACGTCATCAATCGAGCTTGTTGCTAGTAAACTTGCATTGACTGCACCAATACTCGTGCCTGAAAAAACTTCTACTCTATTGTAGTAGCCTAATTCTTCAAGTGCTTTACAAACGCCTACTTGGTAAGCACCTCTTGCGCCGCCACCTGACAAACAAAGTCCTAATTTATTCATCTTAACCTCGCTTTAATACATTAATTTATTTTGGTTTTGATAGCTGGCCTTAATAACGCCACCACCCAAACAAATTTCTTTTTGATAAAAAACAGCGGCTTGTCCCGGAGTCACAGCTTTTATTGGATGATTAGAAATGACTTCAACGTCTGTTTCATTAATCCAACTCAAGATCACGGTTTGATCAATTTGTCTATATCTAAACTTTGCGTGGCATTCAAACTCACCTGTAAATTTTTCTTTAGATATCCAATGAACATCTTCAACGATTATACGATTCGCAAAAAGTAAAGGATGATTTTTCCCTTGTCCTGCAATTAGAGCATTTCTTTTTATATCTTTTCCAATCACAAACCAAGGTGCGTTAGAGTAGTCTTTGAGGCCACCAATTTCCAAACCTTTTCTTTGGCCAATGGTGTAATACATTAATCCATCATGTTGACCAATCACTTCACCATCTGTTGTTTCAATATTACCAGGTTTGGTAAAAATATAATTCTTTAAGAATTCTTTAAAGTTTCTTTCACCAATAAAGCATATACCCGTAGAATCCTTTTTATCGAATGTCGGTATTTTTTGTTCTTTTGCTATTCTTCTTACTTCACTTTTTTCTAATTCACCAACAGGAAATAAAGACTTAGCCAATTGTTCTTGAGATAGATGTGATAAGAAATAACTTTGATCTTTGTTTTCATCTAGCCCTCGTAATAGGAAATGTTCACCATCTATTGTTTTACGTCTCGCATAATGGCCATAAGCAAAGTAATCTGCGCCTAATTCTTTTGCCACATCTTGAAAGCCGGCAAATTTGACATATTTATTACATAATATATCAGGATTAGGTGTTCTATTTTTTTTATATTCTTCAATGAAATACGTGAATACATAATCCCAATATTCTTTTACAAAATCATGACGATGTAATTCGATATCTAAGTGTTTAGCAACTTCAACTGCATCTAAATAATCTTGTTCTTGAGGACATGGATCATTTGGATCATTTGGGTTACCTAAGATATCATTATTAGCAGCTGAGTCCCAGTTTCTCATAAACAAGCCAATAACTTCATAGCCTTGTTCCTTTAACAAATAGGCACTTACCGCAGAATCAACACCACCACTTAATCCTACAACTACTTTTTTCTTTTTCATGATCTCTTCACATCCGATGGAATCCTATAATCACTACGCGGTGAAAGTCCATAATCAAAAACTTTTGGAGTGTCTGGACTTGCCGTGCGTTTGAATTGTTGGGAATAAAAACGACTAAAGAAGTTTTTAACATAGTCCTCTATTTTATCTTTTGATAGGTCGAAAACATAGTTTAATAAATATTTAATTCTATCTTTACTATCTCCACAATTTAAGAATCTATAGAGAATAAAATCGTTAATTTCATACTTGCCAATAATATCTTCTGTTTCCTGATTAGATTTTAATTCAGGTGTAATAGGTGTGTCAAGGATATCATATAAACATTCTTTAACATCTTCTTTAAAAACATAATCAGCATAAGCTTTTATCATGAATTTAACGACCGTTTTGGGAATGCCACCATTGACATTATACATTGACATTTGATCACCATTATAGGTTGACCAACCAAGCGCTATTTCTGATAAATCTCCAGTACCTAAAACAATACCTTTTTGTTTATTCGCCATATTCATTAGAATCATTGTTCTTGCTCTTGCTTGAGAATTTTCATAGGTTACATCTTCAGTTTTTCCATCATGACCTAAAAGACTTAAATGCTCTTTAATATGGTTTTTTAAATCAATTTCTTTGCTTGTTACGCCCAATAGTTTCATTAACTTTTTAGCGTTTTCATTGGTTCTATCAGATGTATGCAAGCCAGGCATTGTATAAGCCATGATACCTGATCTATCTAGGCCTAAATAATCAAAGGTATTGACAGCAACTAATAATGCCAGTGAAGAATCAAGTCCACCACTAATCCCTACAACTATTTTTTTAACACCAATATGCGATATTCGTTTTGATAATCCGAATTCTTGTATAGATGCTATTTTTTTGAAAGTTTCAAAGATGTTTTTTTTGGGTACAAAAGGCAACGGATCAATCGGATAAGAAAATTCAAAATCACTATTTTCTTCTAGCTTGATATCAACATTTTGATATTGATATTTATATTTTAATATCGAATCTCTAAAACTTGAATTTGATCTTCTTTCATAGGCTAATCTTTCTATATCAAGATCAACATATAAGATTGCTGTTTCAAGTGAAAACACATTAACTTCTTTAATCAATCTTGAATTATTAGCAACAATATTATGACCTGAAAAGACTGTTTCAGAGCTAGATTCACTGGCACCTGCAGAACAATATGCATAAATACCACAATTCTTACGTGAGTGTTCTAATACTGAATTTCTTCTCACGGCTTCTTTTCCTACCGTTTCATTTGATGCTGAAATATTAAAAATAATATTGGCCCCATTCACACTTAAAAGATTTCCTGGTGTGATGGTTGCCCACATGTCTTCACAAATTTCAATACCAAACTTAATGTCTTTATAATTAAAAACAATATGACCAAAAGGTACGTCCTTACCTAAATAAGAAATATTCTTGATTTGATCAACTGCATCAAATCCACTGTTAAACCAACGCTTTTCATAATATTCTTTTGCATTTGGCAGATAAAACTTAGGTACAATTCCTAGTATTTTATCTTCTTGAATAACAACTGCAGCATTAAAGACCATTTCTTCAACCAAAATAGGCATTCCAAAAATAACAATTCCTGTGAAAGTGTTATGATTTAAAAAATATTGAACTGCCTCTTGATTATCAGTAAACAAACTGCTTTGAAAAAATAGGTCACCACACGTATATCCTGTGGTCGCAAGTTCTGGAAATACAGCGATTGAACTTGGATTGTCTTCTAACGCTTCTAGCATTTGCAAAACATTAAAATGTGGATTGCCTACTTCTAACTTCGGAGAAGTAAGTGATACTTTCATAAAACCTTTATACATTAGTAATTACCTCGATATAAATCATTTTTCATAATATAGTGATATACTTCTTCATCAATATAACTTGGATCTAGGGTTTCTCTAAACAAAGTCGATGAAATATTGGATTGATAATTTTTTAAGACAATAAAATGGTCCTTATATTTATTTAATAAGGGATTCATTTGAATTTTTTCTTCAACATTTTCATTGTTTCTGTTTACGACGATAAATTTAAAATCACTGAGTAACTTTTCTACATTAATCCAGTGATTCATGTGTAATAAATTATCTGCACCTAAAACAAAAGCAATCTCTTGATTAGGAAACTCTTCTTTGATTCTTAATAGACTCTGATAGGTGCCTAAAAACTTTGCATCTTGAGTTTCAATTTTAGAAATAGATGCTTTTTCTAAATCTTTTATTAATATTTTTAACATCTCTACTCGGTAATCATCATTAATTAGAGTTGACTTAGAATATTTTTTAGAGACAGGTAAAAATAAAAACTTATCTAATTTAATGGTTTCATCTATTAAATGATAAATATCTTTATGTGCCAATGTTGGTGGGTTAAAAGCACCGCCAAATACAACTATCATATTAGCCTCCTATATATATTTTATCACAATAAAAACCCATTTAAAAGGGAATTGTCACTTTAAATACAATGCTTATATGATATACTTAAAAAGGAGGTTATAATGGATAAAAACAATTCTTATATTATTGAATTCGCAAAAAAAATATTAAATGTGCCCTCACCGAGTGGTTATACGCATAAAGTGATTAAAACTATTGAAGATGAGGCTAATCAATTAGGGTACCAATCAATTAAAACTAAAAAAGGAAATTTAATCATTGATATACCAGGTGGTGGCGATTATACCTTAGGATTAAGCGCACATGTGGATACATTAGGTGCAATGGTCAGAAGTATTACTTCTGATGGTGAATTAAAATTCACAACCATTGGTGGTCCAATATGGCCGACATTAGATGGCGAATACTGTACCATACATACAAGGGATAATTTGGACATTCAAGGCACTTTTCTTTCAACAAGCCCTTCAAGTCATGTATATAAAAAAGCTGGCTCAGAAACAAGAAATCCTGAAAATATGGTGGTTAGAATCGATGAAGTGGTTAAGACTAAAGAAGATGTTGAAAAATTCGGTATCAGACCTGGAGATTTCATTTTCTTTGATCCTAAAACAACGGTGACAAAATCAGGTTATATTAAAAGCAGATTCCTTGATGATAAAATATCAGTCGCCATTATCTTCGGTTTATTAAAATATTTAAAAGATGAAAATATCACACCAAAACAAAATTTAAAAATTATTATTTCGACATATGAAGAAGTGGGCCATGGCGCATCATATATTCCGGAATTAGATGAACTAATTGCGGTAGATATGGGTTGTATTGGTGAAGATTTATCTTGTACTGAGCATGATGTTTCAATTTGTGCAAAAGATTCAAGTGGACCTTATGATTATGAAATCATCACTAAATTAGTAGATATCTCTAAAAGAGAAAAACTAAACTACGTCACAGATATCTATCCATTCTATGGTTCAGATGTCTCAGCTGCTTATCGTGGTGGGACAGACTTTAGAGGTGGATTAATCGGACCAGGTGTTCACGCTTCACATGGTATGGAACGCACACATCTTGATGCAATTGATAGCACGTTTAAACTTCTATTAAATTATTTAAAGGCCTAAAAAAATTAGGCCTTTATTTTTTTTATATCATTGTGAATTCTTCAAACGCTTCAGGTAATTCTGTTTTTACAATAATTGATTCTTCTGTAATCGGGTGTGTGAACTTCACTTGTGAATTATGAAGTAATAACCGCTTCACAGGATATTTATTTTTATTATAATATTTATCACCAACAATTGGAAAATCAAAATGTGCTAAATGCACTTTTATTTGGTGGGTAATTTTATTTTTTACTTCAATATCTAGTAAAGAGAAACTTTTCCACTCTTTAACGACTTTGTATTTTGTTTCACAGTCTTTTCCGGCTTCAGAAACTTCTCTTAAATTTGATTCTTTCATTATACTAATTGGTAAGCAAATATTGAAATCTTTTACAGGAACTTCTCCATCAACAATCGCTTTATATTTGAAAACAACTTCATTATCAAACTTATCACTCAATAAGAATTTAATGAATTTATGTTTGACCAACATAACAATCCCTGATGTATCAGTATCTAGACGATTGATAAAATGTAATTTAGCATTAATTTTATTTTGTTTATAGTGATGCATAATTGCATTGGCCAATGTTTCTTTTTGATGTTTTTTTGAAATCATCATTTTCATATTCACTGGTTTATTGACAATTAAGATTTGTTCATCTTCATAAACAATCTCCAAAGGTAAGTCTTGTGGCATGATTTTTTCCAATTCCTCATCTATAATTTGGAAGTGAATTTTATCGCCTTTTCTAACTGTATCTTTACGTGATCTTATTTTTTTATTAACATAAATTTTATAAAATTTTTCATCACGTTCTAAGATGCTTGTTGGAATATGATTTTCTTTAATAAAACGCTGAATCGTTTCCGGTTTTTTTACTTTATAAATAAGTTCCATAATTGTCTCTATAGTTTAAAATAATAAACTATAAATCCCTTCTTTCTTCTTTTATATTTGCCAATAGAAATTATACCATAATTGATTTAATAAAGCCATCTCTATTTACAGTATTCGTGATTTATCAAACGTTTTTATATACTTTTTCAATTTGCTTTTTTTCTTCTTCGATTGTAATAAAACGATTATATAGTTTTCTTATCAAATCATGATTAAATGGATAAGTCTGTTGATCGATTCTAGATCTAAGGTGTAAAGTCTCTTTTGCGAGTATTCTTGTGATTCTATCACTGTAATCCATTTCTTTAGAATGCATTTTAAATTCATGAATATCAACCACACGATAACTAAAGTCACTATCAACTCTTAAGTCTAAATCATAATCTATATATTTAATCGCTTCATCATCAATTAAAGCTGGTGAAGCCATATTACAATAAAACGTTATTTTTTCCTTTTTTAAAATGGCAATAACATTGTACCAGTGATGTTTAAAAAAGAATGAAACTGATGGTTCTCTTGTATACCAAAATCGTCCATTTGCTTCAACAACTTTAGTTCTTTTATTAGCTACAACGATGTAATCATCATTATCTTCAATGATGGTTTCATGTTTCCATATTCGATGTAATTGTTGGTTGTGTTTATAGCTTTGAATAATGATGTTATCTCCAATATTGACTTGCATATTTCCACCTACTCTTCTAGTAGCCAATCTTCACCTTTTAATGTTTCAGGTTCAGTTTTTGAGAGATTTAAGTAATCTAATTGACCCAATACTTCATATACCATAATGGCAACCGTATTGGCAAGATTAAGTGAACGTATCTTATCATTCATGGGTAGACGAATACAATTATCTAAATGATTTCTTAAAATTGGTTTAGGAATCCCGGTAGATTCTCTTCCAAATATCAAATAGATGTCTTTCTCTACTTTTTTAAAATCAAATGATCTTGGAGGTTTTTTACCATATCTAGTGATAAAGTAAAATTCTCCATCATTTTTACTTAGAAAGTCTTCAAAATCATCGTAGACAAAATAATTTACAATGTTTAAATAATTAACCGCTACTCTTTTTAAATACTTGGGATCTAATTTAAATCCAAGTGGTTTTATAAGATGTAAGCAAACATCTGTCCCTGCACAAGTACGCATAATATTGCCAGTATTTTGAGGGATTTCGGGTTGAAATAAAACGACATTTAAACTCATTTTTTCATCTTCCGATGTAATTTTTTCTTTTCAATAGCGATTTTTTCTTTATATTTTTTCTTATAACCAGGTTTTACTTTTGTCGGTTTTTTAACTTTTTGTTTGGCCAAACGATCGAGTTCATTTTCTTTCCAATCTCGAGAATCACGTTTGTTTCTTTGTCTCGCTTCCACCAATTGTTTATCTTTAATTTCTTTATAAGATGATTGAACACCCATATGTTCTAATTTATCCAAATACTTATTATCATCAAATTCATAAATTGAAATGGCTTGTCCGTCCATATTCACGCGACCAGTTCTTCCTGTTCTATGAATATAAAACTCAATATCATTGGGTAATTCATAGTTAATGATATGAGACACACCAATAATATCAATACCTCTCGCTAAAATATCTGTCGCAACAATGTATTGAAAGTCCAATTGATTGATTCTTTGAATCAATTGTTTTCTTTTTCTGTAAGCAATGCCACCATGGAACAACGCAACATTTTCACCTTGATTTACCAATAACTGGTAAACTTCTTCAGCAGATTCTTTTTTATTACAAAAAATAATCGCTAAATAAGGATTCACAGCTGAGATAATTTCTTTTAAAACAACTTGACGCTCTTTTTCTCTAGATTTGATAAAGAAATGCTCGATGTTTAAATTAGAAATTTCTTCTGGGTGAACACTCATAGTGATTGGATTGTCTAAATATTTTTTTAAGAATGATGTAAAACGTTCAGGAATGGTTGCTGAAAAAACCATTTTTTTAGCCGTTGTCGATACATTGGCTAAGTTTGATAGTTCATCAACAAAGTTTTCATCTAAAGCCATATCCGCTTCATCAATGATAAAGTAGTTGGCTTGATGTATTTTCAATACATTTTCTTTAAACACTAAATCATGAATTCTACCTGGTGTTCCAATAACAATATCGGGTTGACGATGACCTAGTTTCTCAATTATTTGGTCACGATCAATACCACCAGTAATCAAATCAACTTTAATTTCAGTTGGTGAATAATCTGTTAATTCTTTAAGAAACCGATGAATTTGAGCCGCTAGTTCTCTTGTTGGTGCTAAAATAATAGCTTGTACATAATCAGCATTTTCTTCCAATTGATCGAGTATTGGTAGTAAGAATGCATGTGTTTTACCTGATCCGGTTTTTGCTTCTACGATTAAATTTCGCTTTTGTTTGTCTAGTTCATACACTTTTTCTTGAACATCTGTCAGTTCTGAAAAATGAATACCAGCTAAAGCGTCATTCAAATAAGTCTTTCTAAATTTCTTCATAAGATACCTTCTTTGTAATTTTCTCATAACTATTATATAATAGAAAAGGTTTAAAGTAAACGAATAAGAGGTAAAACATGATTGTAAGAGATATTCGCCCTCGTGGTTTTTGCAAAGGCGTACACTTTGCAATAGAAAAAGTTAAAGATATTTTAAAATCTAATGAATATCCTAAACCAATTTATGTTCTAGGGTATATCGTTCATAATAAGCATGTTGTTGATGAATTAACTGAATTAGGCGCTATTACACTAGATGATCGTTCAAAGTCTCGTATGGCATTTATTGATGAGATTGATTCTGGAACTATCGTGATATCAGCTCATGGAACACCTATTGATGTCATTGAAAAAATAAAAGAAAAAAATCTTTCCTTAGTGGATGCAACTTGTCAAGATGTGTATGTGACCCATGATTTAATCAAAGCATATTTAAACAAAGGTTATCATGTCATCTATATTGGAAAAAAGGACCATCCTGAAACCAATGCATCGTTATCACTTGGTGAAAATGTCTATTTAGTTGAACACGCATCAGATATCAAAGATTTAGACATTAAAGAACCTGTATTTGTAACCAATCAAACAACATTTAGTATTAAAGACATCTTTAATATACATTTAGCATTAAAAGATAAATACCAAGACATCATCATTACTGAAGAAATCTGTAATGCAACCCGCATCAGACAAAATGCAATTATCAAGTCTAATGAAGATGTTGATTTATGTTATATTGTTGGTGATACTAGATCTAACAATTCCAAGAACTTAGCTAAATTATCTAAAGAGATAACTCATACAAAAACATTTTTGATTCAATCTGTGGATGATATTAATCCCATTGACTTAAAAGATGTTAAGATTGTATCTGTATCTTCAGGGGCTTCTACACCAGAATATTTAACAAAAGAAGTCATTGCTTTCTTTAAAAGCTATTCTAATAATAATTAAGACTTTATTTTTTATAGTTTTTAGTTTATAATGTTAATGTTTAATACATAGATTAATTGAGGTGAAATAATGGCTAATAATAAAAAACAAGCAAAAGAAGATATTAAGACATATAATCCAACCAAAAGTAAATTCGGTAAATTCGTTTTACTGATTTTAGCAGTCGGTATGTTCCTTGGAATGTTACTTGCAGCTGTCTGGTCAATGGTTGATGTATTAGTGGGTTAAAAAAAGCACTTCTCAATGAAGTGCATTTTTTTTAGCTTCTTATTAATAGTTCTTTAGCAATATCTCTTGCGGCATTAGTGACTGAGTCAGCACTCATCATCTTCGCTATTTCTTCAACACGTTCATCATAATTTAAGTAAGCAACAGATATCTTGGTTTTATCATCAATGATATCTTTTTTTATGCAAATATGGTGAATCCCTTCAGCCACAACTTGTGGTATATGGGTGATTGAAATCACTTGAGCAAACTTAGCAGTTTGCGAGATTTTTCTACCAATTTGTTTAGCGATATAACCACTTATTCCTGTATCGATTTCATCAAATATAATGGTTGGTATCTTCTGATTCTTGGCAAAGATAGTCTTAAAGGTTAACATCACACGGCTCATTTCACCACCACTGGCAGTTCTTGAAAGAGATTTAAGCGGTTCTCCTTTATTGGTTGAAATAATGAAATCGACACGATCAACACCATCTGCTTTAAAGATTTCACGATTAAATTTATCTTTAAATTCAATGTCTTCAAATTCTATTTTAAAATCAGCATGTTTAATCTCAAGTTCTTTTAATGTTTCAATGATTTCTACAGTAATTTTTTCAGCAATGGTTTTTCTTAAATTTGATAATTGCTCTGCCTGATCAACAAGTAATTGATATTTATCTTCTACTTGTTTTTCTTTTTGTAAAATTAAGTCATCGTAGTTTTCAATCTCTTCAATCAATTCGGTTAATTCTTCTTGATATATTTTTAATTCAGAGATTGATTTCTGATATTTTTTTTGAATTTTTTCTAATTCATTGATGCGTTCATTCATGGATTCTAATTCACTTGGATCATAATCAAGTGATTCTTGTTTATCCTCGATTTCATCATTGATGTCTTTTAATTCATAATAAAGATTATTCATGCGTTCACTAATGTCTTTTAAATCTTTTGTAGTTTCTGATATTTCTTCGATATTATTTTTTATATGATAAAGGTTTTCTAATAAACCTTGATCATTAATCATTGAATAGCTTTCAGCTAAGTTATAATTGATTTTATCAATATTGTCTAAAACATTAACTTTATCTTTAAGTGCTTCTAATTCACCATCAGATAAACCTAAATCAGATAATTCTTTTAACTGAAATTGATATAAATCCAATTCTTGAAGTGTTTGTTGTCGCTTATTTTTTAGATTTTCATAATCTTTATAAGCATCTAAATACTCATTTAATTGGTATTTATATGAATTCAAATATTCACTAACTTTATCTTTTCTAAAATTGTCAATAAGTTTTAAGTATTGTTCGGGATGCACGAGTTGAGTCGTATCAAATTGAGAATGAATATCTGCTAAATACCCAGACATCTCATTAACCAATTTTAAAGTGACTCTTTGATTATTGATTTTAATAACATTTTGATTGTCTTTAGAGATTGTTCTTGAAAGTGTTATTTCTTCACCATAATCAATTTCGTTATGATCTAAAAGATTCTTTAAAGCTTTACTCTCAATAGTAAATAACCCTTCAACAACAGCTTCTTCAGCGTTTGAACGGATCATTGATTTGTCTGCCCTTACTCCTAGTAACAAAGAAATAGCATCAATAATAATACTTTTACCAGCACCAGTTTCTCCAGTTAAAACAGTCATCCCAGAATAAAAGTCTAATTCTAAATCATCAATGATTGCAAAATGTTTAATTTTCAGTTTTTTTAACATAAATACCGCCTTTTAACCAAGTATTTTTTTAACAATACTCTCTTCATCTAAATGATATTTTTTATAGATTTGTTCTTGTGTCCCATGATCTATAAACTCATCAGGTAACCCTAATATTTTTAAATCTAAGGATAAATCATTATCTGACAGATATTCTAAGACTGAAGAACCAAGCCCAGATATTTTAGTGACATCTTCTAATACAAATGTTTTTAATTTGGTTTTTACAATCTTATTAATCATCAATTCATCCATTGGTTTGATAAACAAAGCATTGTATAGATTGATTTTAAGTTTATGTGTATCAATATACTTTTTCATTCTTGTAAAATTATCGCCATACGCTATCAAATTCACATCGCCACTATTTAAATAAGAAATCCATGTTGGTTTTGTAATGGCTTCATACGTTTCTTCATTGTATATTTCAGTTTTATTTTTTGAATATCTAATCGCAATCGATTGATTGGTGTGATTAAATGCGTAATCTAATAATTGCCATGCTTCTACTGCGTTAGATGGCTGAACTATTTCAATATTAGGGATATGTTTTAAATAAGCAATGTCATAGATGCCTTGGTGGGTATCCCCGTCTGCACCTACAATTCCAGCTCTATCAACCCCAATAACAATTTTTAGTTTTTGTCTGGTTAAGTCATGAACAACTTGATCATATGCCCTTTGTAAGAATGAAGAATAAATTGGTAAAAAGACATCATTATCTTCCGATAAAGCGGCAGAGAAACAAACAGAAAATGCTTCACAAATACCTACATCAATAATCTTTTCAGGATAAGTTTCTTCGAATTCAGAAAAGCCTGAACCAATAATCATTGCTGGAACAATAACCTTTAATCGATTATTTTCTTTTGCATAAGCCATCATGTAGTTCGATATAATATTACTCCATGAACTTAAGTTTTCTTTATTTTTTGTTAATGGTATTCCTGTTTCAACATCAAAAGGTTTAACACCATGCCATAAACCAAATTGATCTTTTTCAGAATGATCATAGCCTTTTCCTTTTGTGGTGACCACATGAAGGACAATAGGTTTTTTTCTGTTTTTAGCAATTTCTAGAAATTTAATTAATGATTTTATGTCATGACCATCAATCGGTCCATAATAAGAAAAACCTAATTCATCAAAAATAGTTATGTTATTCGCGAATCCGCGAATTGTATTGGATAATCTTAATTTAATGCCATAGATGAACTTTGGCCATTTACGTTTTGATTTTTTAGCAAATGCATAAAATTTTGAACTACGCATTTTATTTAATATTTTATTTAATCTTCCAACATTTTTAGAAATTGAACGGTCATTATCATTTAATATAATAATCGGTTGCAGCCCTGAATGTCCTAAGAAATTTAATGCTTCAAAAGATAAGCCGCTGTTTAATGAACCATCCCCAACAACAGCAATGTTTTTATATGTCTCGTCTTTTTCTTGTCTAGAGACTTCGAATCCACTAATCGCAGCAATCGCCGTAGAAGAATGTCCAGCTTCCCAATGATCATGAACTGATTCATTGCGTTTTTGATAACCTGATAATCCTTTATATTTTCTTAACGTTGTAAAATCTTTAGCTCTACCAGTCAGTATTTTATGAATATAACTTTGATGTCCAACATCAAAGACAATCCTATCAATCGGCGAATTAAAGACTCTATGAATGGCCAATGTTAATTCAACAACCCCTA
Source organism: Mycoplasmatota bacterium (assembly GCA_027859085.1). GTDB lineage: Bacteria > Bacillota_I > Bacilli_A > Izemoplasmatales > Hujiaoplasmataceae > Hujiaoplasma. The sequence continues at coordinate 7,679 of JAQIBJ010000033.1, read as the reverse complement.
AATTAGATGCTAAATGGCCACCTGTTTTTGCAATATTTTCAATAAGAAAAGAACGAATTTCTTCTGATAATTCGTTAAGTTCTTTAATCGATAAGTCTTTTAAAAATTGAGGGTCTTTAATGTCTAAAAGGTTCATCTTATTCTTGATTAAAATCCTCTAACTGATCTTCATTCATTAATTTAACAATAACCTTTTCTGCTTCTTTTAATTCTTTGTGACATTGTTTTGCAAGTTCAATACCCTCGTTATATAGTTTTACAGATTCATCTAATGTCTTATCTCCAGATTCTAGGTCTTTAACAAGAGATTCTAAGTTTTCTAAGTTTTCTTCAAAGCTTGGTTTACTCATAATTGGTTCCTTTCATATCTATTATTTTACAATGAATGTCACCATCATGCATTTGAATGTCCAATGGTTCACCTTTGTTAATATCGTTAATAGATTTTTTGATTTGTTTGTTTTGTTTAACCAATGAATATCCTTTGGTCATAATTGACAAAGGATTGACATATTCTAAATTTTCAGCCAACCTAGCAAATTGATGTTGTTTTCTTTCAATCGAATGCTTATAGGTCGTCTGTAAAATTTTATCCAATTGATTAAGCTCAAGATATTTTTGTTTAATCAAGTTCTTGGGATTGTTTTTCGTTAAACGATCATAAGCGTGATTAAAGGTTAATTCTTGAGTTTGAATGATTCTTAATGGCTGTTTAAATATTTGACTCGTCACTAAGTTCTTATACTTAGAGACTAAATTTTGATATTTATTGGTTAATAATGAGTTTAATTTAGATTGGTAATTATCAATATTGTTTTCTATATCTTTATGATGTGGTACGACCAATTCAGCTGCGTGTGAAGGTGTTGATGCTCTTTTGTCTGCGACAAAATCAGCAATGGTAAAATCAGTTTCATGTCCTACTGCTGAAATAATTGGTATTTTAGAATTATAAATAGCTCTGGCAACTGCTTCTTCATTAAACGGCCATAAATCTTCAATTGATCCACCACCTCGTCCAACAATTAAACAATCACATAGACTATCTCGATTGGCTTTATTGATTTGATGAACAATTTCACCTTTGGCCAATACCCCTTGAACACTGGCAGGATAAACAATAATCTTGGTCATAGGAAAACGTGTCCCAATCACATTGATAATATCTCTAACAGCCGCACCTGTTTTAGAAGTGATTACACCAACAGTTTTTGGTAATTTAGGCAATGGCAATTTATGCTCATCGTTAAATAAGCCTTCTTTTTCAAGTTCTTTTTTTAACTTTTCATAAGCCATATACAAATCGCCAATACCATCCATTTCCATTTTGGTGATATAGACTTGGTAATTTCCATATGGTTCATAAACTGACACATACCCTTGGATGATGATTTTATCGCCATCTTTAGGTTTGAAATTTAAAGAACCAGTATGACTGGAAAACATCACAGCGGATACCTGTGATTTTTCATCTTTTAGTGTTAAATATAAGTGGCCGCGAGAATGTCGTTTAAAGTTAGATATTTCTGCTTTAAGTAATATTGATTGTAATTCAGAATCTGAATCTAATTTATACTTTAAATATCGATTCAAGGCAGTGACCGTTAAATATCTAGGCATCTTTCTCACCCAAGCTGTCCACTATATTTTGTAATAAGCGGTTGTTAAATTTTTTCGCTTGGTCATCTTCTAAATTAGAATATTTTTTTGTTAATTCTAACGCTTCATTCATTACAACTTCTTTTGGTTGGTTTAAATATACAAGTTCATAAACTGCATATCTTATAATTGCTAAGTCTACGTAGTTTAAGCGGGTAATTGACCAATCAAAAAGATTGCTATCAATAATTTCATCTATTTCTTCAATGTGTTCTAAAAATTCCTGGTATGTTGCCACCAAGCCTTTATCATAACTATCCAATTCATGTTCAGGATTTAATATGCCTGCATAGATGAGTTTAATGATTTCTTCTCTAAATAATTTTCTATTCATATCGTATTCATGTGGATATCCACATTTCCTTTCTCGGCATTCATTTTAGTATTCTTGACTTAAATATTTTACCACAATTTACGTGTATATAAAAGTTAATCAATTTAATTATTTTTGATTAATGTTATCAGTATGACCAGAAAAATCTCCTTTTACCAAAAAGACTTTCTTATCTTCTAAATCAGCTTTTTTTAAAGTATTATCTTCATGGTTATATATAATATCTTTAACAAATGTCTGGATTAATTGAATAATTGGTTGCGTTAATTTATTTTCAAATAACTGATGGTTAATTATGACAAGATGATGGTCCTCATATATCGATAAATCATCATTGTTACTCACAATTCCTTCAATGCAAATATCAATTTGTTTTTCTTTCAGATATTTCCTGTCATCTTTTGATAAATTTAAATACGCGTCAGAATTTAATTTAAATATAATTTGTTGATTTTTAATGATGTCTAGTCTTCTTAAGATATAATTAAAGGCTTTTTTAGATTCAATGGTTTGATTAGATATAGGCAAAATCCATTTTGAATGAAATGTTATTTTCTTTAAATCATGAATCAATTGATTCACAATCAATCGATCAAATTTTATTTCAAGTTGATTTTGCGATAAAACAGATCTAAGGATAGTTTCATCGGTTAAAATATCTAAATGATTGAATTCTACATCAATATACTTAACGTTTTTATTTCTCCAATCCTTTACATAATGATAAATTAGTGATGTGTTTTTATGATTGATTAAAGTTTTAATTGTTTCTAAATATGTATGTCTTAATTCATTATCTAATTTAACAATTCTATAATTTAAGATTACAGGTTGATAATTTGTGGTTAAACGCATCATTTCATATAACTTATCAATCAATTGTTTTATCTCTTGATTAAACGGATGATAGACAGCGCGTATATCACAGTAATCATGATATTCTGATCTTAATTTTTGGATAAGTCGTTCTGGAATTCGTTTATCTCTTGTATCTAAAAGTATATAAAACAAATGGTTTGCTTCAAAGAATAATTCTGAAATATGTTGATTCGAATATTTATGTAAATATTCTTCAAACTGCTTAATAAATTGTTTATACGCTTGGTGTGTTTTATCAACACGTATCTCATGATGATTAAAAATGTCAACTAACATCAAGCTTGTTTCATCATTTTGTTTTAAATCATTTAATCTTAATTCTTGTTTTTGATTATCAATAAGCGATACTAAAACAAATAATTCATCATCTAATAGATGTGTATTCAACCTTATAAACAGATCTTTATATTGACAATCTATAGCCTTTTGATGATACAAGTCGTCAATATAAATAACTGGTTCTAGATTTTTTTGGAATGTATTAAACGTTATCACTGATTCATTAATACCTAATAAAGTTTTTGCTGTATCGTTTAATACATACACCTGATTAGCACTAATTTTAATCAAGCCATATTCTGTATTTGAAAGCAAAGTATTAATGGCAACAAATTGATTATATTGTTTTTTTCTTAAATGAAGATCGTTAAATTTATCCATTAATAAATGTTTTGACAGAATGGTTAATTTCTTAGCCAAATCAAATTGTGTTTCATTGATATAGGTTAATATATAATGGTTGGTACCTAAATGCTCTACAAATATGTAATCAATACCATCATCGACAAAGATAAAATTTTCAATTAGATGATGATTATAAGTTTGTTTTTGATTATGAGATAAAATATCATCAGTGATTAAATGATTGTTTTCGATTGTTTTTTCTAGTAATAAGTCTTTAGAAAAATGATATATATGTAATTCAGCATCTTTCACTTCTAAAAAGACCAGTTTTTTAAAAACATTGGTTTGATTTAAATCAATGAATAAATCACGAATGATTTCTCTCTCTAATTGATAAATTTTATGTTTCTTTAAGTGTTTTAAAACAACTTGATAATAATCAAAATCATCAAAGTCAATCACTTCACGCTGATTCAAAATACTTAAATAGTTATTAGCTTCAATGTATTCATCTTGATCAATGGTTTTTAAAAATTCTATTGCTGAATTGAAAAATGTGAGTTTGACTTGAACAGATTCATGATTAATAATTTCATCCTTATATCTTTTATAAAACTCATAAGCATCATTTTGTCTGTTTAATGCTAGAGATATTCTTATAAAACGATTTAAATATGACAATCTTCTTTTTGTTTTAATAAAGAAATCTTCAAAAATTTTCATAGAATCAATATAGTTTCTTTCATAAAATTGTATATCTGATTCAACAAGCATGAAGATATCATTTTGTTTTTGTCTATCAAAAACAATCGCATGTTCATATGCTTTTTTTGATTTTTGAATGTCTTTTATTTGCAAATATAATAAAGCTAATTTTAAATATTTATTGATTAAATTTTGATTTGAAATGGTATCTTCGATTTTTTCTAAAGCCAAAATGGCTTCATCAATTTTACCCAAGCCTTCATAACAAATCGCTAAATAAAATTGATGGATACTTTGTTCTTTTTTCGTTTCAATATATTTTGCTTTAGATTTCAAAATATTTTCTAATGATTTATAATCTTCAATAATCAATAGTATCTCTATGTATAAATCATGAAGTTTTAATATATCTAAATGATCCACTAAATGAGTATCATTTTTAATGTTGTTTAAGTAATTTATTGCTTCTCTGTAGTTCTTTCCATTAATGAATGATTTAAAAATTGTTTCAACTTCAATCATGTTTAAAAGACCATCTGGTTTCAATGGAATGTCAAGGTTATTTGATTTTTGTTGATGTCTTTCTTCCATTAATTTACCTCAATAATTTTATCGACAACTTCTTTGGTTTTTAAATTGATGATTTCTATCTCTATTTGATTCTCTTGTAGCAATATTCTAGCATAACTCGGAAACAAATGTGATCTCGTATAAGAAAGTGCGCCAGGATTTAATAAAATTAAATTCTTTTTTTTCTTTAATAATATTTTATGGGTATGTCCAAAACAACAAACATCCATTCTTAGTAAATCAGCTTTGTTAATCAATCGACCTAAACCAAATTTAACATGATATTGATGGCCATGTGTAAAAAAGAACCAATGACCTTTAAGTTTTTCAGAAATACCGAATGGAAGCTTTGGTGTGAAAGGATAATTCCCTTTAACTGATATCACATTTTTTTCTTCTAGAAAATCTAAATCAAATCCTGAATCTCCGTTACAAAAAATATGTTCAACATTTTTTTCATAATCAAACATCTGATTGAAAGCATCTACATCGCCGTGTGTATCAGAAAAAACTAATATTTTCATCTTTGATATCCTTCAGTAAATTCTCAATGGCTTTGGCTCTATGAGAATATTTGTTCTTTTCTTGAGTAGACATCTCTGCCAATGTTTTATCTAACTCTTTAATATAAAACAAAGGATCATAACCGAAACCTTTATTTCCTTTTGGTTGTTTTAATATTTCACCAGTTAATTCACCTCGATAATACCTTGGTTGATACCCAGGCATTAATAAACATATCACTGTCACAAATTTAGCACTTCTGTTTTGTTCGTCTTTAAGTTTGTCTAATAATAAAGCGTTATTTGATTCAGTTGTCATATCTTCTGAGAATCGCTTAGAGTGAACGCCAAGTTCATTTGGTAGTGCATCTACCAATAACCCTGAATCATCAGCGATACAAGGTTTTTTAAGCATTCTAAAGACTGTATCAGCTTTAATAAAGGCGTTGCCTTTGAAAGTTGGTTCATCTTCAGGTATATATTCTATGGGTAATAAATCTTTGTAGGGTATTAACTTGTATTGTTTTAACTTATCTTGATATTCTTTAATTTTGCCAGGATTGTCACTGACGATTATAATTTCTTTCATGATACAAAAAAAGTTAAGAATTATCTTAACTTAACTTTTTTCCCGTTTAACCATTTTGAAAACTTTTTAATATAGTCATTGCGTCCAACCAATAATAATTCATCATTTTCTTCAAAAGGCGATTTTGAAGAAGGAATCATAATTTTATTGTTTCTTCTTACAGCCACAATTGTTACATTAAAGTTTTTACGAATATCAAGATCTAATAAGTTTTGACCAACCACTTTTTTGGTTGCTTTAATGGTAATAAAACTATAGTCCTCATCAAGTTCAAAATAATCTAAAAAACTATTAGAAACCAAGACTTTAGCTAGTCTTATACCAGTTGATCGTTCTGGCCATATCAAATGTTCGTGATCCACACCAAGTTTTTCAACAACTTTCGCATGATACTCACTTTGAATTTTAACAAAAATCTCTTTAACCCCTAAATCTTTTAAAATTAAGGTGGTTAAAATAGAGTTATCAACATCCATACCAGTTGCCACGACAACTTTATCATAATTACTAATACCAACTTCTCTTAACGCTTCAACATCGGTTGAATCTAGACAAACCGTATTGGTAAGTGCTTTTGCTACTTTTTCTATCTTTTCGTAATCTTTGTCAATGACTAGAACATCAGCTTCTAATTTGATCAATTCTTCCACTAATGCGCGTCCAAAACGTCCTAATCCGATGACAGCAAATGATTGTTTTGCCATACTATCACATCCTAACTTATAGTATTTATTATACTTGAAAAGTCTGTTTTGTCAATCGCTTAACTTTAATTTATCAAGCCCTATACTTTTTGTTTTCTTTAAGTTATAATATCTATATTAAAAATATTTATATGAGGTGATTAAATGCAACAAGATGCGTTGTTTGATGATCATAATATTGATAATCAAACGAAGAAACAACAAACCCCTTTACAAACCCCTAAAAATAAGGTTAATCTATTAATTTTGTTTATATATGTATTGTTTATGTTTATGAGTAGTTTACTCGGCTCTCTAATCAATACAAATCATGTCAACAACACTAAAGATTTACTTGATTATAATTTAACCTGGGAAATCAGTGAAACCGATGATGGCGATTTATTGAATTACCAAGGTACCATTACAAATACTTCAGAAGAAACCATTGAAGAAGCTTATATAATTTTTGACTTAAAAGATAGTAATGGCGAAATATTGACCACAAAAAAATATTTGATTGTAAACTTAGAAGGTTCTGAAACCATCACGATCAATGAAGACTATGAAGTTGAACAATTGATTTTGGATACAGATGAATTGAATATAGACGAAAGCGCATATCATCCTTTATCAGTCGATTTTGCAAATCTATTTAGTTTCTTAACAACTTTTGTAGTCGCGATTGCTTTATTTATCGTTAATAAATCAAATTATATTTATGATTTTAAAACATTTAAAAGAGAACCTAAAAAACATTTCACTTATATCTTGACAGGATTTCTACTGCTTTATGCAGCATCATTCACAGCCAATATCATTATGACATTTATTGGTGTGACTGAGACAAGTCAGAATGAAATGGCCATTCAAAGATTATTTAATCCAAGTTTTATTAGTTTAGCATCTCTATTCTTATTATTGGTTATCTTTACACCAATTGTTGAAGAAACAGTCTTTAGAAAAGCATTATATGGATTATCTTATAATGCATTCGGCGACAAGGGCGCAATATTAATATCAGGTTTGGTTTTTGCATTTTTGCATGTTGCTAGTTATGGTGACTTTGTCCAAGTCATACCATATGCGTTTATGGGACTCGCATTTAGTTATATTTACTTTTATTCTGGACG
>JAQIBJ010000019.1 GCA_027859085.1 Mycoplasmatota bacterium | reverse complement strand
ACGTTATTTGAATTATTGGGATCAACATCTGATTCTTCAAGAACCCAAATAGCATCTCCATATAGTAATTCAACAAATCCTTCAGAAATGATATTGTTAAGAGTTACTTTTAATAGATCACCTCTTAAATTAATAGCGTCTCCATAGTACTCCATATCTATTTCAAAAGCATAATCTTCTAAGATTATATAATCTAGATTTAATAAATTTCCCTCATAAATAATAGAAGCTGTTCTCTGACCTGTGATAGAGCTATTAAAGTTTCTTATAGAGGCTTCGGAATTATCAACTATAAATGTTTCATCATTAGAAAAAGTAACAGTTATTTCTAAAGCATCCGTATTGAAATCTTCGTTAAGTTCATAAAATCTTTGGTAATCAGTGATTTCAATCGTTTCAATGGTTGCGACAGGTTCGGTAATAGGCGCATGTGTGGTCGGGGTTTCTGTCGTAGGTGCTTCTGTTGTTGGTGCTTGTGTGGTTGGTACTTCAGTTGTGATAACATTGACGTCATTACAACCAATAAAGACAAATAATGATAATACAATGATTATTATGCTTAATAATTTTTTTTGCATGAGATATCTCCTTTAATTTTGTTTGCTAAATCATTATATCATAAATATTAATTTTTCTGTAGAAAAATACCAGTATTTAGTATCTATTAATAGAAAATATTATGCTTTTATGATATACTATTTTACTATTGAGCGGAGGTATATATGGTTCATAAACTATTTGATTTAATTAAAAAATACGATTCTATAATCGTCGCGAGACATAAAAATCCTGATTTAGACGCTTACGGGTCTCAATTCGGTTTATATTATGCTTTAAAAGAAAAATATAAGGATAAAAACATTTATATTGTTGGGGATACAAATAATTTAAATTACTTTGGTGACTTTGATGATGTGAGTTTAGATACAAGAAAAGAATCTTTAGTGATTATTTTAGACACTGTCGCAAAACAGATGTTAAGAGAGATTGATTATACGTATTATAAAGAACTTGTCTTGGTGGATCATCATAGAAATGATCCGGATATTGAACATGACATCTACATTAAAGACATAAATGCCTCATCAACGGCTGAAATAGTCGCTGATATGCTTTTAAAAGAAAATGTGGGTATCAACCGCGAGAGCGCTAAGTCTTTATATATGGGTATTATAGGCGATACAGGGAGGTTTAGATTTAGTTCAACGACTTCGAAAACTTTTATGATTGCTTCTAAGTTAATGGAATCAGGCATTAACTTGCAAGAAATACATGATTTAGTTTATTTAGAAACCTTTGAAGATAAGAAAATAAAATCTATTTTCTTTGAATCAGTTGAGTTAACTAAACAAAATGTGGCTTATAGAAAGAATAAAAAAGAGTTTTTAGAAAAATATAATTTAAAAAGCCATTACGTTAGCCGAGCATTGGTAGGACAAATGGCAGGTATCAAAGAAATACCAATTTGGGTTAATTTCACTTATGATCCTGAAGAAGAAAATATAAAGTGTGAATTGCGTTCAAGAGACTATGAAGTTTTAAAAGTCGCTAAAAAATATGGCGGTGGTGGACATTTAAGAGCATGTGGATGTTCTATAAATACATGGGAAGAAACCGATAAGGTTTTAAAGGACTTAGATTTATTATTAGAGGAGGAAAAATAAAATGATACAAGATAAAATATTAGAAAAGGTTAAAGAGTATAAGAAAATTATTATGCATATCCATAAAAGACCTGATGGGGATTGTTATGGTGCAGGATTTGGTTTAAAAAATATAATTAAAGAAACATATCCTGAAAAAGAAGTATATTTGGTTGGTGAAGAAGCAGACTATGTTGCTTTTATTGGTACACCTGATATTTTAGAAGATAAAGATTTTGAAGGTGCCTTATCAATTGTTGTTGATACAGCTTCAGAAGATAGAGTTTCAGATCAAAGATTCAAATTAAGTGATTATGTGATCAAAATTGATCATCACATTCCAGTTAGGGATTATGGCGATTTGATGCTTGTGGATACATCAAGACCAGCGTCAGCTCAAATTGTATTAGAGTTTTTCTTAAAATATCAAGATGAACTTAAAATAAATATGGCTGCGGCTATAGCGTTATATACAGGTATTGTAACTGATACAGGTAGATTTAGATTTAGATCAGTGAATTCAGATACATTTAGGTCAGTGGCTTATTTATTGGATTTTGGTTTAGATTTTGTAGAAGTATTAAATAGGTTAAGTGTAAAGTCAGAAAATTTATTGAAATTACAAGGTTATGTTTTGTTAAACTTTAAGAAAACAAAAAATGGTGTTGCATATATTAATATGACCGACGATTTGATTGAAGAATTTGATGTGTCATTAGAAGAAGCAACTTCACTTGTAAATGAACTATCACAATTAGAGGATTGTCCTGTATGGATGTTATTTGCAGAATATGAAGAAGGATTCGTAAGAGCAAGAATGCGTTCTAAAGGACCTGCTATTGATAAATTAGCCAATCAATATGATGGTGGCGGGCATGCTTTGGCGTGTGGTGCAAATCTTGGAACATGGGATAAAACCGAAGCGTTATTAAAAGATGCGGATGTACTTGTTAAAGAATATAAAGAAGGATTAGATAAATAATTTTTCTCTTGTGTTTTTCAGTGCATTTGATATAATAAAACCGATTAAATTTTCTTTTTAAGGAGATCATATGTCGGTTTTATTTTTTTTAGCAATTGACTGGGTAGAGATTACTTTTGCAGTTATTGGAGGTCTAGGTATATTCCTGTATGGGATGAGCTTAATGAGTGATTCTCTTAAGAAGTTAGCCGGGAATAAACTTAAATTATTTTTAGAAAAAACAACAAATACACCACTTAAAGGTATTTTTGTTGGGATTTTATTAACCGCATTGATTCAATCATCATCAGCAACTTCAGCCTTAGTGGTTGGACTTGTTAGAGCGGGACTTATGACATTACCACAGGCTGTGGGTGTCATTTTTGGAGCCAATTTAGGGACAACATTCACGTCTGTAATTATAAGTTTAAATATTGATAAGTTTATTTACCCTATTATTTTTATCGGTTCATTTATGATTTTCTTTATTAAGAAGAGAAAGATACAATCCCTTGGTCGAGTGATATTAGGTTTTGGTCTTTTATTTTTTGGATTAGAAACCATGGGCGAAGCTTTAAAACAACTTGTTGAATTAGAAACTTTTAAAACTGCATTATTAAGTGTTGAAGATAGTCCGCTTATTGGGGTTGCTGTTGGCGCATTAACAACAGCCATTATTCAATCTTCATCAGCAACCATTGGTATATTACAACAGTTATTCTCAACAGGTGCTGTACCATTAGTTGGTGCTATTGCGATTGTGCTGGGGGATAATATTGGTACGACAGTCACTTCAATATTTGCTTCTATTGGCGGAACAAGTAGTGCTAAAAGAACAGCTCTAGTGCATGTGTTATTTAACTTGTTTGGTACGGTTTTATTCTTAATATTATTAAGACCATATTCAGAGCTTGTTGGTTGGTTAGCAAGAACATTAATTGGTGAAGGTTACTTAACCAATAAATTAACCATATCAATATCTCATGTTTTGTTTAACTTAATGACCATTTTCATATTATTCTTCTTTATTAAACATATCGTTTGGTTAGTGACGAAACTTATTCCTTCTAAAGGTGAATTGAATATTGAAGAAGTGGTATTAGATAAACTATTGTTAAAAGAATCACCTGATTTAGCCATAGAAAACTCAATGGTGGCTATAAAAAACATGGGTAATTGTGCAGTTGGTATGTATGAGTTTATTTATAGTTATGCAATGGAAAATGACGAGAAAAGTTTTGAAATTGGTTTACAATGTGAAGAATTATTAGACTCAATGGAAGATAAAATACATAATTATTTGGTAGAAATTGGATCTCATGATTTAAGTTCAAGTCAAATGCAAATCGTCGCTAAAAATATTGACACTATTAGTGACTATGAACGTATTGGAGATCATATTGATAACTTATTTGAGTTATTCTTTGAAAGAAAAGAAAATAAATTAGTTTTCAATGATTTTGAATGTGATGAAATGAATCAATTATTTAAAATGATAAGAGAATCTTTTGAACAAGCATATAATGCTTACTTTAACAAAAATAAAGATTTAGCAGAAGAAGTGATTAAAAGAGAAAAAGAAATTGATGTTCTAGTAAAAAAATATAGAATAAATCATATCAATAGAATCAATGATCCTAAAATAAATAATAGTTCTTCAGGATACTATGTAGATATACTTTCTAACCTAGAAAGAATAGCGGATCATTTAGAAAATATCGCGTTAAATACGATAAATGAGAGCTTCGCATATCATAAAGATAATCTTATAAAAGATTAAACAAATATACTTGTAATATTTTAAACTTTGCTATATAATATGTAAAGCATTAGAATAAATATGTTTTTTAGCATATATTGATAGAAATGGATGGTAATAATGTCAGATAGAAAAAACATGTCAATCATGGAATTAGCTTATATAATCTTAAAGGGAAATAAGAAATCAATGACTTTTGTTGATTTGTTTTCAGCGATAGCTGACGAAAAAGATTTATCAGATGAAGAGAAGGCTGAAGTGATCTCTCAATCATATGCTGATTTTGTAAGTTCTGCAAAATTCATTTACATCGGAGATGATGAATGGGATATTAAAGGACGTCAAGCCATTGATTTATGGGATAAAGACGGCGCATATTATGATGAATATCCTGATTATGAAGAAGAACTATCTTTATATGAAGATGAATTGTCTGATGACGAAGAAGACGATGAAGATGATAGTGAATATGAAAAAGACTATGATGAAGAAGATGTTGAAGATGATGAAGATGACTTTGATGATGAATTGACTGAAGAGGAAGAAGAACTTTACAGTGAATTTGAAAACGAAGACTTTGATGATGAAGAAGAAGAATTCGAAGAAGAATCTGAAGACTTTGATGATGAAGAATATAACGAATACATGGATGACTACGAAGAAATGTACGAAGATTAATTAAATACTTAAGGAACTTTCAAAGGAAAGTTCCTTTTTTATTTTATAAAATAGATGTTTGTTGTATAATAACGATGGATTAACAAATATATAAAAGGAGATTATTTTATGGAATTAGTAAAGAAATTTAGAGAAATGATAAAAAAAATGAAAGCTTATCAGTATGCTTTAACCATTATTGGTTGGGATTCAAATACTGAAGCACCAAGAAACACATTTAAAAGACGTTCGGAAATGTCAGGTTATTTAAGTAAAGAATTGTTCGGTTTAAGAACATCTAAAGAATTTCAAGATACAGTTAATGAATTATATGCTAAGATCGACAATTTAGATGATTTATTACAAAGAGAAGTAAAAAAAGCCAAGAAAGAATTAGATAAAATCGTTAACATACCTGAAGATGAATTTGTAGACTATATGAGATTAATTAATGATTCACAAATTATTTGGGAAGATGCAAAAGAAAACGATGACTATGAATCTTTTAAACCAAATCTTAAAAAAATCATTGAATATAACAGAAAATTTGCTTTATATTACAATGATCAAGCAAATCCATATGATACAATGTTAGATGACTTTGAAGAAGGAATGACGACAAAAGAATATGATCACTTCTTCAATACACTAAAAGAAGATTTAGTCCCTTTTGTTAAAGAAATAGTTAAAAAATCAAATGATGCTTATAATGATTTAAGAAGTAAACGTTATCCTAAAGAAAAGCAAAGAGAGTTTTCTCAATACTTATTGGATGAATTTGCTTTCAATAGAAAAAGTGGATTATTAAAAGAATCTGTTCATCCTTTTACTTGGAACACGTCTCCTGAAGATGTGCGATTAACGACTAAATACATGGAGAATTATATCTTCTCAAGTATTTATTCAACCATTCATGAATTAGGACACGCCACTTACGAACAACAAATTTCTACAGACTTAGATGACACCTTATTAAATGGTGGAACATCTATGGGCATTCATGAATCACAATCAAGATTTTATGAAAATAATATAGGTCGTTCTTTAGCATTCTGGGAAACTCATTTTGACAAATTTAAAGAATTATTCCCTGAACAAACCAAAGGGTATAAAGCTGAAGATATGTTTAAAGCATCAAACCATGTTGAAGCATCATTAATTAGAATTGAAGCTGATGAATTAACCTACCCAATTCATATCATGCTTAGATATGATATTGAACGTATGATGTTTAATGGGAAGGTTGATGTGGATACACTTCCTAAAGTATGGAATGATTTGATTGAAGAATATCTAGGCGTAAGACCTAAGAATAACGTTGAAGGAGTTTTACAAGATGTGCACTGGAGTGGCGGCATGCTTGGTTATTTCCCAACCTATGCATTGGGTAGTGCGTATTCTGCACAAATTTATTATGCAATGAAAGATGAATTAGACATAGAACAATTAATTAAAGACCACAATATCAAAGAAATTAATCTTTGGCTAAAAGATAGAATGCATCAGTATGGCTCTGCGAAAACGCCAAAAGAGTTAATAGAAATGATTAGTGGCGAAGCCTTTAATCCAGACTATTACGTTAGGTATTTAAAAGAGAAATATTCGAAAATATACAATTAGTTGCATTGTCAACCTTTTCAAAATCAAAGGTATATGATAAAATGGTTCTTGAGAGCAGAAAATTAGGAGGAAATATATGTTATTAGAAAAAAAATTAATTGAAAAAATCTTAGATACAGCTCTAGAAACTGGCGCAGATTTTTCTGAAGTTTTTATTGAAAACAGAAATGCATCGGTATTACAATCTGTATCAGGAAGATTAGAAAAGTCTAATAATTCTAAATCATTTGGCGTTGGTGTGCGTATCGCTAAAAGCACACAAAGCGTTTATGCTTATACAAACAGTAAAAACCCTGATGATTTGATTAAATTAGCAAGTGATTTATCAAAATCATTTAACGACGAAAACAAAATTGAAAGAACACCTTTAATGGAACTTGAAGTTGGAAAAAAACATCAAGTAAAGATTAAACCAAGTGACGTTGCTTTAAAAGACAAAGTAAAACTGTTAAAACAGTCATACATTGCTGCATCGTCTTTCGATGAAGTGATTAAACAGGTGATGGTTTATCTAATCGATGATGAACAAATTGTTTTAATTGCAAATTCAGAAGGAAGATTCGTGACTGAGACAAGAGTGAGAGTTAGATTGATGACTTCAGCAATTGCTTCGGATAACGGTATGATGCAAACAGGTAGTTCTGGTGATGGATCTGGTAAAGGCTATGAATTCTTTGATGAAATGGATATTGATGGCCATGGTGAAGAAGCTGCTAGAATTGCAAAAACAATGCTTTATGCAGATGATTGTCCAAGTGGTGTGATGCCAGTTATTATTAATAATGCTTTTGGTGGCGTTATATTCCATGAAGCTTGTGGGCATTCATTAGAAGCGACATCGGTTGCTAAAAACGCATCTGTATTTAGTGGTAAAAAAGGCACTAAAATTGCGGCTGATATCGTTAATGCGATTGATGATGGTACCATCGAAAATGCATGGGGATCTGCGAATTATGATGATGAAGGTTATCCTCAACGACGTCGTGTATTGATTAAAGATGGTATCTTAAATTCTTACATGATTGATAAAATCAATGCAAGAAGAATGAATGAAGAACCAACAGGATCAAGTCGTAGACAAAATTATAAATTCAGTCCGACATCAAGAATGAGTAATACATACATTGATAACGGAGATTCTACATTAGATGAAATGATCAAAGATACTGAATATGGTTTATTTGCTAAAAAACTTGGTGGCGGTAGTGTAAACCCTGGTAATGGTGATTTTAACTTCTCGGTTATGGAAGGTTATATGATTAGAGACGGAAAAATTGCTGAACCAGTTAAAGGCGCTGCCTTAGTTGGAAACGGTGGAGACATTCTTCATAAAATCGATATGATTGCGAACAACTTAGAAAGACAACGTGGTATGTGTGGGTCTGCTTCTGGATCGATTCCTGCAGATGTTGGACAACCTTCAGTTAGAGTACAAGCAATCACTGTTGGTGGGAAAAAGAAAGGAGCTAAATAAGATGAATATAGATAAATTATTTAGTCGAGCTTCTGAAAAAGGTATTTCTGATATTCAAGTTTATTTGTCAGATAAAACGAATTTAAGTATTGAAATTTTTGAAGGCGATATTGATAAATATGAAATTTCTGATACATCTTCATTAATCATTAGAGGTATCTATAATAACAAAATGGGTACATTTGTGACTGAAGTCTTAGAAGATGAAATTATTGACGAAGTTGTAGATACTATTATCGCAAGTGCTAAAGAAATTGATTCTTTAGATGATGCAATTATTTATGAAGGCGATAAAGAATATAAAAAATTAGATGATATCTTCAATGAAGAATTGGCTAATTTAGATGTTAAGAAAAAAATTCAAACCTTAAAAGACATGGATAAATTCTTACATGAATATGATGAGAGAATGTCTGTAGTGGAAACAATGTATTCTGAAAACACCAATAAAGTTGTTCTTAAAAACTCAAAAGGATTAGATTTAGAAAACATTGCAAACTCTGCTTATATGGGTGGTAGTGTTATTGTAAAAGATGACAATGACCAACGTGTTGGTTTTGATGTTTTAATCTCAAATGATTTTAATGATTTTGATATTAAAAAAATAGCAAAAGAAATTGCTGATAATGCTTTGGCTGCTTTAGGTGCTAAACCAGTGCCTTCTGACGATTATGAAATAGTATTTTCAAATGGTGCATTAGCAACATTATTCTCAGCATTTCAAAATGTTTTCTCTGCAGATGCTGTTCAAAAAAATATGTCTTTATTAAAAGGTAAACTTAACGAGAAAATTGGATCGGATTTAGTTACTATAGTTGATGATCCATTTATGAAGAAAAGCGCTCGTTCAAGATCATTTGATGATGAAGGTGTCGCAACTGCTTATAAAGAGTTAATCCAAGATGGTGTATTAAAAACTTATTTACATAACTTAGTGACAGCTAAAAAAGACGATGTCGCTTCAACTGGTAATGGTTTTGGTGGTTCAGTTGCTGCTGTTAACTTAAAGATGGAATCTGGAAAATCTAAGTTAGATGACATGGTTCAATCGATGGATGAAGGTATTTTCATTACTGATGTACAAGGTGCACATGCTGGTGCTAATGCAGTCAGTGGGGACTTCTCATTACAAGCAAATGGATATTACATTAAAAACGGAAAGAAAGAACGTCCAGTCGCTTTAATTACTGTTGCAGGTAATTTCATTGATATGTTAAAAGACATAACCTTGGTTGGTAATGATGGTAAGCTAAGTTACTACGGTGTAACAACGCCTTCTGTTAAAATTAAATCAATGCCAGTTTCTGGTAGTTAAATTGAATTAAGAGACGCCTGCAGGTGTCTCTTTTTGTTTAATGATTAAAATAGTGATTAACTTTACAAAAACACGATATAAGGTTATAATTATAGTGTTAAATAAATAAATAGGAGGAATTAAAAATGGGTTTAGTATCTGCAAAAAAAATGCTTGATGAAGCATACAGAAATGGTTATGCTGTAGGGCATTTTAATATTAATAATTTAGAATGGATAAAAGCGATTTTATTAACAGCTGAAGAAAACAAATCACCAGTCATCTTAGGTGTTTCTGAAGGCGCTAATAAATATATGACAGGTTTTAAAGTTGTTGCTGATATGGTTAAAGCAATGATTGAAACATTAAATATCACAGTACCTGTTGCACTTCATTTAGATCATGGAAGTTATGAAGGTGCAAAAAAAGCAATTGAAGCAGGATATTCATCAGTTATGTTTGATGGGTCTCATTATGACATTAAAGAAAATATTGAAAAAACAAAAGAAATTGTTGAATTAGCACATTCTTTAGGTATTTCAGTTGAAGCAGAAGTCGGTGCGATTGGTGGAGAAGAAGACGGCGTTGTTGGCGGAGGAGAAGTTGCTGATCCAAATGAATGTAAAATGATTGCTGATTTAGGAGTTGACTTCTTAGCAGCTGGTATTGGTAATATTCATGGTAAATACCCTGATAATTGGAAAGGCTTAGACTTTGATGTATTAAATAAAGTAAATCAAGTCACTGGTGATACACCACTTGTATTACATGGTGGAACTGGTATTCCTGATGAAATGGTTAAAAATGCGATTTCAATGGGTGTATCTAAAATCAATGTAAACACTGAATGCCAATGGTCTTTTGCAAAAGCAACAAGAAAATACATAGAAGATGGAAAAGACTTAGTGGGTAAAGGTTTCGACCCAAGAAAATTACTTGCACCTGGAACAGAAGCAATCAAAGCGACTGTTAAAGAAAAAATGGAATTATTTGGCTCAATTAATCAGGCGAAATAGTAAGATATAATATGGTAAAAATTCTAAAAGAATATCAAAGTTGGTACAGTGAAAACAGAGGTTTTTTCGAAGGATTAAAAGTTCATCAATCTCTTCTTTATACAAGATTATATCCAATATATGATGTATTGTATTACCTATATAAAGAAAACAAGAATAGTGACTCATTAGATGAAGACATCAATAAAATCATTCAAGTAGGATTAGAATATCTTCACCAACAAGTATTTACTTGTAAATTGTATTATGAGAAATTCTTTAACAAAGATTTTCATGCTTTTTTAGAATATGACCGTGTGGTTAACTACATATTGTTTTTAGAAGATTTAAAGTATGAATTAAAAGAGAAAAATATAGATTATGATCAAGTTGCTTACGAAGATATAGTTGAGTATCTTGAATTAATGATTTCAGAAAAAAAGGAAGTACCCGAAAACTTGAATGCATATATTGATAGTAGAATATCAAATTTCATTCAACTAGATAGTTATGATTTTCTTTCTATCATTGATATATTTGTTGAAATCGGGGATACATTAGGTTTAAGTTTTGATGAAGAAGAAATCATCATCGGAGAGGATATTTAAATGAAAAGAAAAGAATTCTATACAACGATAGTTATATTTGCAGTAGTAGCAACGACATTGATTGTAACTAATTTTATATTAGTATATATGGATTGGTTATTATTGTTTGCTATTATTTTGGTGGGGTATATGTATTTTAGATACAGATTAACAACACCTATGCAAAAGTTTTCAAACAAATTTAATATGCTAATGGATTATGACTTAGATATGGAAGGTGCGATTCAATTGGCACACGACCATATCGAGGAAGCGCCAACAAGAGCGATGAAAGCTTTGTTCCAAGTGCATTTAGGTATGGCATATTATAACAATGGTGAATATGAGCGTGCAATTCAAACATTCAATGAAATTGAATTGAATAAATTAAATACAGTATATCATGTATTGATTTTTGCACATCAAGCGTACGCACATTATGAATTAGGCAATCAAGAACAATTTGATTTGGCTTTAGAAAGAATTAAAAACATCAAACCTCAAATTCATCGTAAGTTCATTGGTTATGCAAACTCATATGAACGTCTATTATCAGCAATCAAAAATATCGAAGAAGACCCTGAAGACTATAAAGCAGTAATAGAAGCTAACTTATCACAACATCATGGGTTTATTTCTCAAAGATTGGTTTATCATTATCGTATGGCTAATTACTATAAATTAATAGGCGATACAGAAAAAACCGATATTGAGCTTGCTAAAGTATTGGCAAATGGTAAAGGACACTTTACAGCTATAGAAGCTGAAAAAATGTTTCAAAACACTGTGAAAGTCGATGACTATATCTTTACAGAAGAAGACTTTGAAGCCGAAGTCCCTGTTGAAGAAGAACAAAAACCAGTTAATGAACAACTAGAAGATGAAAAAGAATTAGATGTCTTTGATGTAACACCGGATAATATTGAAAATAAAGACAATAAATAATGACAAATAAACCTCTAAAATATCTTTAGAGGTTTTATTTTTCACTTATAATTTAGTATAATAGTGATATAATAGAGTAAAGTGAGGTGTTTTATGTATAAATCAAGATTCGGGAATAAAGATATTGATGATTTATTTACTGCCATACTAAAATTAGAAAACCGTGGAGAGTGTTACAGACTTTTTGAAGATTTATGTACAATCAAAGAAGTTCAAGATATGGCTCAACGATTAAAAGTTGCGAAATTGTTGCAAAATAAAGTTTCTTATCAAGAAATTACAAAAGAAACAAAAGCATCCACCGCAACCATCTCAAGGGTTAATAAATCCCTGATATACGGTGCTGAAGGATATCACCTAATCATGAAAAAATTAAATGATGAAGAAAACTAAGTTTGCCTTTTGCAAACTTTTTTTTATAGGTGATAACGTTTTCACTAATTTATCACTTTACAACAGTAAAGCGATGAAGTATAATTGATTTCGAGGTGATTAATATGAGAAAGATTTTAAGTTTTTGTTTAATGGGTTTGTTATCTTTTGTATTTATCGGATGTCAAAATGACGTTATAAATACATGGGATGAAATTGAAGAGAGAGGATACTTTATCGTTGGTTTAGATGATACGTTCGCTCCTATGGGATTTAGAGATGATGCTGGTGAGTTAACTGGATTTGATGTTGATTTAGCAAAAGAAGTTAGCGATCGATTAGGTGTTGAAGTTAGATTTCAAGCAATTGATTGGGATGCTAAAGTATTAGAGTTAAATGGTGGATCAATTGATATGATTTGGAACGGTTTAACGATTACTGATGCAAGAAAAGAAGAAATGTTGTTTTCTAATCCTTATATCGCAAATACTCAAATGATTATGATTAAATTGGGGTCAGATATTGATTTATTAAGTGATTTAACAAATGTATCAGTTGGTGTCCAAGTCAGTAGTGCATCAGAAGAAGTGGTTACGACAAGTGATATTTCTGATGATTTATCAGAATTATTGAAATATGATACCTATAACTTGGCTTTATTAGAATTAGAAAATGGTTCAATCGATGCAGTTGTGATTGATGAAATCATGGGTAGATATATCATGAGTTTAAAACCAGGTGTCTATGATGTAGCGACCGAAAACTTTGGTGCAGAAGAATATGGTATTGGTTTTAGATTAGAATCAACTAGTATTAGAGATCAAATTAATGCTACATTGATTGAAATGATTAACGATGGGACAGCTGGAGACATTTCAATTCGTTGGTTTGGTGAAGACATCTTTATTTCATAATGGAATATATATTTGATACAATATCCTATCTTATTAGTGGCGCTGGTGTTTCTTTAAGAATATTCTTTATAACACTATTATTTTCTCTCCCTGCTGGAATATTGTTATCAATGATTTATCGGTTTAATTCATTTTTAAATAAAGTTGTCTCAGCATATACATGGTTATTTAGAGGAACACCTCTGATGTTACAATTGTTCTTCTTTATGTATGGATTACCAGCGATGGGTATACCAGTTGATAGAATGATGGTTGCGTATATTGCATTTATCATTAATTACGCCGCTTATTTCACAGAAGTAATTAGGGCCGGAATAGAAAGTTTACCAAAAGACCAATATGAGTCAGCACAAATGATGGGTGCATCTGATGTTAAAATATATAGGCACATCATTATGCCTCAAGCCATTAGAATACAACTTCCTGTTATTACCAATGAAATCATTACTTTGATTAAAGACACAGCTCTAGTGACTGTTATAGCCATTTCAGACATTATGAGGAATGTGAAAGAAGTTGTTTCTAGAGACTTTACAATTTCTCCTTTTGTATTGGCAGCTATATTTTATTTAATGATGAGTTACTTAATCATTAAGGTTGCGAGACTAATTGAAAAGAAATATGATTATATTGAAAATACTGCATAAAAAAACCCTTTAGATTTAATATCTAAAGGGTTATATTTATATTAATTCTTAATTTTCATTTGTGGGAATAACAAGACATCACGAATTGATTTTGAATTGGTTAATAACATAACTAATCGGTCAATTCCAATACCGATTCCACCCGTTGGTGGCATGCCATATTCTAATGCTTCCACAAAATCAATGTCCATTTCATTTGCTTCTTCATTACCAAGTTCTTTTTCTTTTATTTGATTAAGAAATCTCTCTTTTTGATCAATTGGATCATTTAACTCTGTATATGCATTCGCATATTCATGACCGTTAATGAATAACTCAAATCTTTGAGTGAATCTTTCATCATTAGGATCTTTTTTAGTTAATGGAGAAATTTCAATTGGATGACCATAAACAAACGTTGGTTGAATTAAATCTTCTTCGCAATATGCTTCAAAGAATAAGTTTATAATATGCCCAACTCCATATGCATGTTCTTCAACTTCTAAATGATGTTCTTTAGCAAGCTTCTTGGCTTCTTCAAAATCATAGATATCAAAGAAATTGATACCGGTTTTTTGTTTAATTAAATCCACCATATGGACTTTACGCCAACCTTTTGCTA
>JAQIBJ010000017.1 GCA_027859085.1 Mycoplasmatota bacterium | reverse complement strand
TTATATACTAATGCTAAATTAGCGTCTAAACTCTTGCCTTCAGTTTTTTCGACAATCTTTGCAAGTAAATATGGCGTGACGTCTTTTCCTTCTATACCATCATCATGACTATCCTTAATGGCTTGATCTATTATTTTATTCATATATTCAGCTGACAGAGAATCTTGTTCAGGAATAGGATTCGCGACCAATACTCCACCAGATAAATTTAATTGATCTTTGGTATATACAAGTTCAGCAAGTTCATTAGCAGAATCTACAGACAACTGTAATGATATATCACTTTCTCTGGTATAAAATGCAGGTAAAGTTTTTGTTTTATATCCAACAACCGGGACACCTTTAGTTTCAAGATACTCCATGGTTCTTGGTAAATCCAAAATAGCTTTTGCACCTGCGCAAATAACTGTCACATTCGTTTTTGACAATTCTTCAAGGTCAGCAGATACATCCATTGTTTCTTCATAACCTCTATGAACACCACCAATACCACCAGTCACAAAAAATCTAATACCCGCCATATCAGCACAAATCATTGTTGAAGCAACGGTTGTTGCACCCATTGCTTTTCTAGAAATAACACTGGCCAAATCTCTTCTTGATACTTTCTCAACATGATTCTCTTTTGCCAAAGTTTCTAAATCTTCATCTGTTAATCCTATTTTAATTTTACCATTCATGATGGCAATAGTTGCCGGAATGGCACCTTGTTCTCTAATAATATCTTCTACCTTCTTTGCCATTTCCACATTCTGTGGATAAGGCATACCATGAGATATAATGGTTGATTCTAAAGCAACAACTGCTTTTCCTTCATCTAATGCTGTTTTAACTTCACCTTTAATGTCTAAATAGTCTTTATAATGATTCATATTCTTTAACCTCCTGAATAAATGTTTTATAATTTATATTTTTTCTAACTGAATCTTCACTTTGAATGGTTAAATTTGCATTGATCATTCCATATATAACCGATTCACTTAGTGATTTCTCTTCTAATAACCCAAGTAATACCCCGCCACTAAATGCATCTCCTGCTCCAGTCGCGTCTTTAATCTTTTGTTTTAAGATCTTAATAACTGATAATGATAGAATACCAAATTCATCGCCAAAGAATACATCTTCTTTGCCTGATGTAATCACTACTTTTTTAACGCCTTTATTTAACCAATATTGACACAATACTTTTGAATCATTTTCTAATGTATTAAAATAAGTTTGTGATTCATCTTTATTGACTATGATTAGATATAAGTCTTTAATATCTTCTGGAAGATTTTTCATCTTTGGTCCAGATACACCAATAATCGCAAGTGGCAATTTATGTTTATTGGTTAATTCCAACAAAGAGGCTATGCCGCTTTCTTGAACATTTAAATCAGAAACAATCAAATCATATTTTTTGATTTCGTTTGTATGACTCTTTATCCACTCATGATTCATATCATTATATATAGACATATTTGCATAAGCAATATCCATATTGCCTTCCATATTCATAATTGCATAATATTGTCCTGTAGATTGATTGAACCTTTTATCAATTAAAGATACGTTCATGTAGGCTTTAATATCTGAAATTAGTTTTTCACCTAAGATATCATCTCCAACCATTGTCATTAATGAAACATTTTGATTAAATCGACTTAGATTTTCTCCAACATTTCTAACAACGCCTCCGTAGCTCATTAAAGAATCCACTGGATTAGAAGTGTTTTTAATCATTACATCTTTGGCTTTAAACTTATAATCAATGTTACAAGCACCAATGCAAATAATTGATTTATTTGTGTTGATCAAGATTATCACCGCCTTGTTACTATTATACATCATTTCGATTAAAAATCAGATAAAACCGTCATGAAAATATAAGATATTTCATGTTAAAAATAATCTGCTTTAATCAAAAAAAGCAGATATTATGCAATATAATTACTTAATAAGATATATAATACCAAATAATATATGGTATAATTAAATATTACATACCTAAAGCAGCATTTTCATGCTGCTGGGTTTATTCAGTGTTTATTTTATAAATTGTGAGTTTTGATAAAACAAAAGAATAAATAGGTATTAGTAAAACATTATATATAATATTTCATTTTAAAGCTCATTCGATTATAAACAATTTGTGAGTTTTGTAATATAATAGATAACAGCATATAAAATATGAAATATTAATATTGATGTATGTTTAATATAAATTAATTATGATTTATACAACGACTAAATCTGGTAAATCATCATCGTCAAAACCAACGACTACTAAGTCAGGAAGATCATCATCATCAAATCCAACAACGACTAAATCTGGAAGATCATCGTCATCAAAACCTACGACAACTAAATCCGGAAGATCATCGTCGTCAAAACCAACGACTACTAAATCTGGAAGATCATCATCATCGAAACCGACGGCTTCGATATCATTATTTACAGTACCTGTTTTGTAATTTGTATTGAAAGCAAAAACTAACCCGACTAACATTAAAAAAACTAATAAATTTCTCATTTTTTCCACCCCTAATATATAAATATATTTGTAATATATTTATATATTAGCAGTAATGGTATATAATGAAAACGGCGGATATGTCATACTTTTCAAAAAGGAGCACTTATGGACACACAAAAACTACTAAATTACATGGAAAATCTTCGAATCGGTCGAAAAATGTCACAAGCCACTTATCTTTTTGAGATTATTTCACAAAGACAATATTATAGATACCGAAGTGGAGAATCTGAAATTCCTTTCGATATTTTGAACAAATTGGCAAATAATCTTGATATTCCCCTGCTAAAAATCATCTCTTCTTTTCAAGCGCATGCACAAGCAGAAAAAGAAATTATATTTGAAATTTACAATTTAGTTATCAGGAAACGTTTTTCAAAAGCCACACAATTATTAAAAAAACACAAAAATTTACTTTTACTTGATAAAGAAAATAAATTATTTTATTATTTATCAAAGATTTTATTAAAGTTTTATCAAAATCAGATTTCCAATTTAGAAATGGTTGATTTTTTAAAAGTTAAGATCGACTATGTGGATACTATGAAAAAACAAATTCTCCATGATAGTGAACTTTTTATTCTAGGTGTCATTATGGAATATAGCGATGATGATCGAGAGATAATACTCAACAAAGTTGATCAGTTGAGGGAAAACAATAAATTATTATTAAGTGGTAAAGTGATTCTGAATTTCCAAGTTTTTTTCTGGATCATTAAAAATTTAGGACGTTCATCAAGATTTGATGAATTATTAGAAATAGCAGACATTGCTATTGAAACATCTAAAAAGAATTATTCATACTATTCTTTAGAATATTTTTATTATTATAAAGCATTGGCTTATTTCGCTTTAAATAAAGAGAAAGAATTTGATGAAGCATTGACAAACACCATTTATACTTTATTTCAAACAGATAAGTTTAAAAGAGAAAACTTTTTCAAAACCATTGAAAAAGATACCGAAATTAATGCTAAAGAGTTCATTATTAATAAGATAAGAGAGGAATTCAACTAGAATTCCTTTTTTTTTACGTTTTTTTTGCATTTTTTGTAAAACTATGACATATCCGCCGTTGTTTT
>JAQIBJ010000082.1 GCA_027859085.1 Mycoplasmatota bacterium | reverse complement strand
ATTTTTATTTTTCACTTCTTCTAATTGATATCCATAAAAATCTTCAAAGGCTTTGTTGACGTATTGAATCTCTCTTTCTTCATTTGTAATCATCACACCATCAATATTCTTATCTGATAAATACATATTGGCATTTAATAATATACGATCATCATTTTTGCTTTTAATAAGGTTTCCCATATAAATAAAGAAAAATACTACAACAAAATTAAAAACGATTAACAACCAAGGGTTTTTTAATAATAAAAAGTTGCTTTCATCAATGGCTGATTCAATATCCGCTATCGCATAAACTTTGAAAAAATCATCACTAATATTCACGTGATTTAATAACAAATCATCGATTTCAACCGATATGATTTGTGAATATTCATTACTTTCAATTTCATCATATATTTCATTAACTCTCGATTGATTTGTTAACTCGTAGAACCTTTGTGTCACTTCATCAACTTTCCAAATATTACCAACATTGATTAACCCTAAGGTAAAGTATCGACTTGAATCATCTAAGTACTGTTCGTACTGTTCAAATACTGATAAAAAATGGTTGGCATCGTAATCTAAAATGATATAATATTCTATCACACCATTCACAATCATTGGCGCTACCATTGTTAATATTGGTTCTCCAGCTTCACTGGATAAAGGTTCAACATAAATAATTTCTTCATCATCATCACTGACATTGTTAAAATATGGTTTATCAGAAACATTTGTTAGAAAAAAATCGTCTTCAATAATCAATTCATCATTATATCTCGATACCTTAAACAATTCATCACCTTGACTATCGGCCAGTGATATATGCGTGAATTGAGGTTTATTACTAGCTATTCTATAAACCAATTGTTCAAATTCGTTTAAATTGGTTTCAGAAGTATCAGATAAAAAAGTATTTGCTTCTTCTGAATCTCTAATCACCTGCAAATCCTCATGTGTTGATATCACTGATCTAGAAATATAGAAATCAATCATATCCATTTCATGTTTAGCCGTAGATATTTCGTTCATAACGATTGACTCTCTTTGGGCTTCAACATTTGCTAAAAAACTCCAGTTAACAATCACTAAAATTGGAATTAAAATTAATGTAAGCCACCCAAAGTGTTTGGTTGTTTCTTTAAATTGTAATAAAAAGTTAGAAATCCAATTTTTCATAACGATTACCTTTCTGAAGTATTTAATTTATTATAACATAGTTAATTTAAGTTTTCTATTTCTACAAATATTTTAAATGAGCGACTTAATAAAAACAATGATGCTCTTATAACTTACATAAATTAATACTTTTTTTAACATATATCAATATATTTAACTTTCATTTAATACCTTTAGGATAAATACATTTACAATTGCAGAATCAAATTGAGTGCCAGAGTGATCTCTAAGTTCTTTAATAGCAAAATCTTTCTTTAAAACCTTACAATAAGATCTATCTGAATTCACTGCCTCAAAAGAATCTGCAACACAGATAATTTTTGCAAATATCGATATATCTTCTCCTTTAATTCCATTAGGATAGCCTTTGCCATCAAAATAATATAATATTAGTGATAATATTTGAAAAGAGAATACTTTTTGATACTAAGGCAATCACAATCCAGTTCAGTCCTTCTACATGAATTTCACTGATGTAAAATAATTGTTTGTTGTATCATTGTATAAATATAAATTGTATGATTAGTTATCTGAATAATTCTGATAAGCATCACCAAATTATTGCCGAAGTTTTAAAGAATTGTGTATGAGTTATGGTTTCTCTATATATTTAATATTTCAATATATTATCAAAATTCTCTAAGAAAAAAGGACAATATTTCGATTAAAAATACTGTCCTTATATTCTTTTTTCACATATCTTAATAAAATCTAAGATTTTGATTGTATTTATTCTGTTTTTTGATCTTCAAGTGCTTCTTCAGGGTTAATACGGCGTTTCACTTCTTCTAAACGACCTTTCATTTTTGTGAACGTATGAATGATTACAAAAATGGTTAATGCTATTATAAAGAAATTAACGACTTCGGTAATAAAGTTACCATATGTTAATAATATAGCGTCTTCACTTAATATCGTTGCACCTGTTAAAGGATTATATTCAGCTGTGCCTCTTAAAACCCAATGAAGATTTTCTAAATCCGATTTAAACATCAAACTAATGATAGGCATTAAAATATCATTCACTAATGATTTCACCACAGCGTTAAATGCTACACCAATGATAAAAGCAACCGCTAAATCTAATGCATTTCCTTTAGCAATGAAACTGCGAAACTCTTTAAAGAAGTTTTTCATAGATTAGTCTAGAGGACTAAAATTATCTTTTGTCACTCCACATTCAGGGCAAACCCAATCTTCTGGAATGTCTTCAAAAGCAGTTCCTGGCTCAACGCCACCATCTGGATCTCCTATTTCAGGATCATAGATGTAACCACATACATCACATACATATTTTTTCATTTTATTTTCCTCCTTTTTTCTTTATCTTAAATATATTATAACAAAAAAAAAATATAAAATCATTAAGATTTTATATTTTTATGATATCAACTCTATCTTTTATTTGTTCTTGTCTTTTTAGAACCAATTCTTTCATTTCTATTGGGATGGCTAAATGGATTTTATAAATATGAAAAATATTAAGATCTGCATAAGCCAATGCATCAACTTCAATATTTGACGTTAGATAATCAAAAGTTTTATCTTGAGATTTACCAATGTTATGGATGAGATTGTTTTGTGCATTCAAGCGTCCTTTTGTCAAATAATCTTCTTCATGAACAGTTGGTTGAAGTTTGTCTTTATTAATGGGTTGAATATATTCGTCAAAATCTATTTTCCATTGATTAATAACCTCTATTGGTTCTTGAGATATATCTTCTGTTTCTATAATGAAATGCTGGTAAGCATGTCTAATTTCATGAAATAATGCGCCCATTATTTCTAACTCAGTAGCCTCTTGATAGTACTTATCATTAAATACAATATGATGTTTGTCTCTAATATATAATGAAGTGATATCATCATAGGCTTCAGGTAATGTTGCAATATCAACATTACATGCGGGTCGTTTTTGAAAAGCTGACATTTTTTTTTCAAAACCTTCTAGTAGATCAATCGGTAGCATATTTATAGTACTCACTTTCTAATTTAGTTAATTATTTTATGGTCAATCTAAAAACCAATGCTTCTTTATCAATATCTTTAGTAATATCTGATTCTTCAGCATCAATTTTCTTAAAGCCAGTACGCTCATATACTGAGATAATGTCTTTATTGTCTTTGGTTGTTAATATATCAATACTTCTAATTTCTGAGGTGATTCTTGCGTAGTTTATGACGTGATTTAAGATGTGTTCTTCAGTTTCCAAACCTAAATAGGAATTTAAAACATTAATATCTAATATCACATTGCCCTCAATTGATTCCTCACGGTGATAAATACCACCACTTGCAACAATATTATCACTTACTTTTCCTAAAAATAATTTAGAAGTTGTTTTGTTTCTTAACTCATCTAAGTATTCTTCTTGTTCTTCAACTGTCTTGTCAACACCCGTATCTTTTAAAACAAGAAAATTTGATTCGCTTTTTATTTGTTCCAAAAATGCCAAAAGATCTTTTGCGTGTTTTGATTTTGCTTCTTGAATATCTAAAACTGTATTATCTTTTAAAAACTTCATAAACCGCTCCTTTCACACTCGATATTATAACTTAAAACAAGTATATAAGCAACCATAAGTCTTAATTATTCATGTCAATATATCTAGAAAAACAAAGAAATACCATGATTACAATCAAGGTATTTCTATAAATAGGTTAATTAAATTGTTGCTTCCTCAGTATCTTCTTCATCTTCATCTTCATCATAGTCATCATCTTCGTCTTCGCCATCATTTTCATGATCATGATCGAATTTGTCTTCTTTATCTACGACAGAATTGTTTCCTTCTTCTTCGATTTCATATTCATAATATATATTTCCTAATTCATCTGTATATTCATTAATTTTAACTTTTCCTTCAACACCATCAACAACATATTCTAATTCATATTCAACTTCGTTATCCTCTGTTTCCATTGAGAATTCATAAGTGTTGTTGCCATCTTGAATTTTTAATTTATATTCATCTTGTTCAATTTTAATTTCAAATTCAATTATTGATTCAACACCATTTATGTTTTTAATGATTTCAAATTCTGTTTTTTCTTCATCTTCTTCAAATTTAAATTCATATTTAATAGTTATGGTATCTTCACCGTTTTTAGCGACTAGAGTCATTTCTTTTTTTATTTCGTTTTCGTCTTCATTATCGAATTCGTCTTCGTCATCTAATTCATCTTCGTCATCTAATTCGTCTTCGTCTTCTAATTCATCTTCGTCATCAAATTCATCTTCATCATCAAATTCATCTTCGTCATCAAATTCATCTTCATCGTCATCATCTTCGTTTACACTTAATGCCGTTGTAGTTGCAGTTGCTCCAGCAGTATCATCTGTTACGACATCACCTTCTGTTGTTGCTGCTTCAGTAGTTGGTACTTCTGTTGTTGCAGCTTCAGTGGCTGGTACTTCTGTAGTTGTACCTGCTTCAGTAGTTGGTACTTCTGTTGTTGCTGCTTCAGTGGCTGGTGCTTCTGTAGTCGTTTCATTAGTCACTGGTTCTTCTGTTGTTATACCTTCTTCAGTCACTGGTTCTTCTGTTGTTATTAAGCCAAAGTCACCAAAATCATCTAAATTTGAATTTGCTACTATTTCATATTCAACATCATCAATAATGAATATTCCAGTTATTTCTCTAGATTGAATATTAATGTTGTAATATAATTTAAACTGATTATCATTAACACTCATGTTTAATAGATAATTAAATTCAGGTCGATCTGATTCTTGATCTTGAACACTTGCAAAAGCATCTGGTCCATTGTTAATAAATGATTTTAGTAACGTCACATATTTATTAACATCTTCCAATTCATCTTCAACAACAGCGGTTTTTTGAACTGAAAGTTTTGTTGTTTGAACTACTGGCTCTTCTTCTAAACTTAAGAACCCACTTGATAAATAAGATAAGGTTGCTAGTGATTGTTTAGATGACATTTGTATTAAACTCGTACTATCAAACGTCCCCGTACAACTTGCAAAACCAATACCGGTTAATACAATTGTAAATAATGCAATTAATTTTTTCATTTAAGATTCCTCCTCTTAAGTTGTCTCATAAATATATACAAGAACCTGTGATGAATTTCTCAAAAATTCTTCATTTATTTTTATTTATTACTTATTCTTCATCTTCTTCTTCGACTTCATCCAACGTTTCAGTAGTGTCTTCTGTGTCTTCTGTGTCTTCTGTGTCTTCTGTGTCTTCTGTGTCTTCTGTGTCTTCTGTGTCTTCTGTGTCTTCTGTGTCTTCTG
>JAQIBJ010000078.1 GCA_027859085.1 Mycoplasmatota bacterium | reverse complement strand
AAAAAAAGCACTTAATTAAAAGTGCTTAGTAAACTTGTGATTTTTCTTCTTTAAGTAAAACACGCATTGCGCCTTCAGCAAGTGAACGCATTTCATCTTCACCTGGATATACCTTTATTGGCATAATTGGATTAATATGTTCTTTAATGTAATTAATGAAATATTTACTATAAGCAATACCACCCGTTATAATAATTCCATCTATATCACCTTTAGCAGCGAAATATAAAGAGCCAATTTCTTTAACAACATTATAAGCCATTGCATCATAATGCAATTTTGCTTCTTGGTCACCTTTTTCAATTCGTTCTTCAACAACTCTCGCATCATTCGTTCCTAAATATGAAACCAATCCGCCTTCGCCAACCAATAATTTTTTGACTTCATCTTTGGTGTATTCACCAGAGAAACACAAATCAACTAAAGGATATGTTGGAATTGTACCAGTTCTCTCTGGAGAGAAAGGTCCATCTCCGCCAAGTGCATTGTTACAATCTATAACACGACCCTTTTTATGAAAACCAACGCTGATACCGCCACCTAAATGAGTAACAATTAAATTTAAATCTTTATAATCTTTTTTGATGTCCTTCGCAAATTGAATTGCTATTGCTTTTTGATTTAATGCATGAAAAACAGATCGTCTTTCAATTAATTTTTGTCCGCTAATTCTAGATATTTCTTCAAACTCATCAATACACACTGGATTAACAATATAAGCTAATCTCTTATTTGCTTTTGCAAAGTCATCAGCGATAATTGCGCCTAAATTAGAAGCATGATATCCATATTCACCAGATTTCAAATCTTTTAACATGTCTTTAGTCACTAAGTAAGTACCACCATTTTTTAATGGTTTCATCATACCACCGCGACCCACAAACACATCAAAATCTATTAATTCATAATCATGTTTTTTTATAAAACGCAGTATCACGTCTTTACGAAAATCTGATTGGTCAATGATTGAATCAAATTTTTCCAATTCTTTAACATCATGTCTTAAGGTTTGTTCCTTAACAAGTTTACTATTATAGTATACAGCAACTTTCGTTGATGTAGACCCTGGATTAATTGCTAGAAGTAGATAATCCATTTGCATTCACCACCGCCAATATAATTGAATTTAATTTCGCTTCTGCTGTGTCTGCTCTTGATGTTAAAACAATTGGTACCTTAGCACCGAGTATAATTCCTGCTGATTTTCCATTTGCTAAAAACATACACGTTTTATAGAAAATATTACCACCATCTAAATTTGGAAATACTAATATATCACAATCCCCAGCAACGTCTGATTTAATACCTTTTAACTCTACTGATTCAAATGATACTAAATTATCAACCGCAAAAGGACCATCAATTAAAAAATCAATGTCTTTATCTTGGTAATAATCAACAATCTTTTTAGCATCCATGGTTGATTCTATTTTCGGATTGACTTTTTCAACAGCTGAAACCAAACCAACTTTTGGCATTTTATAACCTAAGGTTTTTGCTAAATCAACCGCTGCTTCCAAAATCTCAATTTTTTGTTCATAGTTCGGTGCAATATTCATCGCACCATCTGTCGCAAATAAAACTTTATGATAAGTTGGTAAAGAAACAACACCAACATGACTTAATAAATGCGATTTTTTAATACCAGTCTCGGAATTTACCACTTCTTTTAAAATCAGTTTTGTATCAATCAAACCTTTCATAACAATATCACATTCATTGTTATTCACAAGATTCATCGCGATGAGACTAGCTTTTGAAGGATCTAATTCGTTGATGATTTGATATGGTTTTTTTAAA
Source organism: Mycoplasmatota bacterium (assembly GCA_027859085.1). Lineage (GTDB taxonomy): Bacteria > Bacillota_I > Bacilli_A > Izemoplasmatales > Hujiaoplasmataceae > Hujiaoplasma. The sequence goes on along the minus strand of JAQIBJ010000078.1, from coordinate 32,996 downwards.
CCATATATTTTTATTAATTTTTTTATACCTTCTTCATCACCAATTAAAATTGGCTCCACAAAACCTTGGTCTGAAGCACCTTTAACTGCTTCAATCACATGTTCATCATGTGCAAAAACAACCGCCATTTTCTTACGATCAACTTTTTTTGCCAGGTTTGCTAATTCAGCAACTGACTTAAGCATAAGTGACTCCTAGGTCTTTTATAAAATCTTTTCCTTTTTGAATGGCTTGCATATTTACATCAAGTAAATGTGCTTTTCTTTCACCCAAAAACTTTTTAATAATTGCTTCAATTGTTTTATCAGAGAATAAATGTGTTAATTCTAAATAAGCGCCCATCATTGCCATATTTGCAACTTTTTCATTTCCTAATTCAGTTGCGATATCATTGGCAGGAACCCCAACACATACACGTCCTTCCTCATTAACGTCATCTTTAATCAAAGAACTGTTATAAAGAATTAAGCCTTCTTCAGATACTTTTTCTCTAAACTTTTCCAAAGATGGGAAGTTAAAAGCCACTAAATGATTTGCATCTTTAAAGGTTGGTGAATTGATTTGTTTGTCTGAAACGATGACAGAACAGTTCGCTGTTCCACCTCTAGTTTCCGGTCCATAAGATGGAAACCATAAACCATTAATTTCATCATATATTGCAGCGTAAGCCAACACTTGACCAAACATCATAACACCTTGACCACCAAAACCAGCAACTTTAATATTACTATTCATTGTCAGCCCCCTTATCTTTGAAAACGCCTAATGGAAATACTGGAATCATTTCTTCTTTTACCCAATTCATTGCATCAACTGGTTTCATTCCCCAGTTAACAGGACAAGTTGAAACGATTTCAATCATTGAGAAACCACGTTTTTCTTTTTGATATTGGAATGCTTTTTTAATTGCTTTTTTTGCTTTTAAATAATTCTTTGGATCATGGACAGAAACTCTTTCTAAATAAGCAACACTATCAATTGTTGCAAGCATTTCACTTATTTTAATTGGTCCACCTGTCCAATCTGTGTCACGACCGTTTTGAGAAGTTGTTGTTTTTTGTCCAGGTAATGATGTTGGGGCCATTTGACCACCTGTCATACCATAGATTGCGTTATTCACAAAAATAACAGTTATATTTTCACCACGGTTCGCCGCATGTATTGTTTCTGCGATACCAATTGACGCTAAATCTCCATCACCTTGATATGTAAATACAATATTGTCTGGTAATACTCTTTTAATACCAGTTGCTTCAGCACAAGCTCTACCATGAGGTGCTTGTTGAGCATCACAATTAAAGAATTCATAAGAGAATACTGAACATCCTACAGATGCAATTGCGATTGTTTTATCTAAAATATCTAAATCCACTAATGCTTCTGCCACTAATTTATGAATAATACCATGTGTACATCCAGGACAGTAAGATAGTGGTTTATCTGTTAAACCTTTTGTTTTTTCATATTTTACAGTTGTTTCAGCCATCTTACTTCACCACTCTTTCACTAAAGTTTTTGATTGCATCAACAATTTCTTCAGGATCTGGTAACATTCCACCACTTCTACCAAAGAAACCAACTTTATGTCTACCGTTGTTTGCAATTAAAACATCATCTAGCATTTGTCCCATACTTAATTCAGCACATAAAATACCTTTTGCATTTTTAGGAATTTCATCAAATGCTTTTTCCGGATATGGGAATAAACTAATCGGACGAATCATTCCAACTTTAATGCCTTCTTTATTTAACATTTCAATCGCTGAACGACAAATTCTTGCCATAGTTCCATAAGCAACGATGACATATTCAGGATCATCAAAGTTAATCATTTCATATCTAGTTTCATTTTTCTTAATTAAATTATATTTTTCTTGCAAATGAATGTTGTGTTGTTCCAAAGCATTTGGATCAATTTGTAAACTATTTGCAACATTTCTTCTACCAGGATGATTCGCTGTACCATTGGTTGCCCAATCTTTTTCTGGTAAAAATCTTTCTTTTATTGGTTTATCGAAGTCAACTGACTCCATCATTTGACCAATTAATCCGTCTACTAAAACCATCACTGGATTACGATAATAATCAGCAATATCAAATGATTCTTTAATAGTATCTGCAACTTCTTGAATGGTTTCTGGTGCATATACGATTAATGAATAATCCCCATTACCGCCACCTCTAGTTGCTTGATAATAATCAGCTTGAGAAGGTTGAATTCCACCTAATCCTGGTCCACCACGCATTACTGAAACAATTAAACATGGAAGTTCTGCAGCTGCTATATAAGAAATACCTTCTTGTTTTAAAGCAATTCCTGGAGAAGATGAACTTGTCATTACTCTTGCACCAGCACCAGCTGCACCATAAACCATATTGATTGCTGAAACTTCTGATTCCGATTGTAAAAACACTTTTCCATTTGCTAATAAATGTTTTGATAAATATTCTGGAACTTCATTTTGAGGGGTAATTGGATAACCATAAAAAGCATCCACGCCACCTTTAATTGCTGCTAAAGCAATCGCTTCGTTCCCTTTCATTAATACTTTTGCCATTATTTATTCACCTCTACCTTAATTACTGAATCTGGACACATCATTGCACAAAACGCACACCCTATACATTTATCAGGTTCTGTTACACTTACAACGTTATAACCTGAATCATTTAAGGTTTTTTTGTCTTGGTAAAGGATATTTTGTGGGCAATACTCCACACACAGACCACAACCTTTACATTTCTCGTGGTCAAAATAAGTTATTCCTTTTGGCATATTCTTTCCTCCTAAAACCAATTTTTTCTAAAATATAATTTTAATTTTAATATTTCATTTGAAACATTAAAACCAGTGTCATCAATCTCATTCCAATAACTTGTATAAGCAATTGGAAGGTTTAATTTTTTACTTACTTTTTCAACGACAATTTGTCCTTTTTGAATATCTTCTAACGTGGTATCTTTTAATAAATTAGAATTATTAATCAACCCAGTGACTTTAAAACCACTTGTTCCTTCTATTCGATTAATTAATTTAACAATTTCATCTTCATGATCTGTTTCAGGTCTAAATATATTAATAGCCACTAATAAATCATAATCCATGTCTTTATAATCATCAAATTGTCTCATTAACTTAGCGCCTTGATCACTACCACCTAAATCATATATTACCCGTTTCTTTTCATTGTACAACGGATTAAATATTTTTTTAGATATAAAAGGCATATCTAAATGCATTTTAGAATCCCTATCACTCGATATTGTTTCTATACCGTTTTCACTAAGAAATGCTTCCATTTCCCTTGTACGAAAATAAGGGTTAATTACATCTAAATCAACGATAACATCTATTTCCTTTTGAATGGCAAGATTCATTGCTACTTCTGTTTTACCAGAGCCATAATATCCTGTTAAAAAAGTAACTTTTTTCATCATTTACCGATCGCCATAAATAGGCTTAATCGACTCCTTTCTTCTCTAAACATAAATAAAGTTTTTCCAAAATTGGAAAACGCTTACAAAACAATTATAACATTTATGGTTTTAAATTCCAACACACAATTAAAGAAAATTCTAAAATACGCAAGAAAAATTGTCTCAACATTAAATCATATTTTTATCAAATTTATTATAAGGCTTTTTATAACAAAATAAAACGACTATATAGCCGTTTTATCATTTATTTTATTGTTCGCTTTTTAAATTTCTAGACATCAATTTATTAATCACAATTTCCGGTTCTATTTCATTAAACAACACATTATAGACCGCATCAATAATTGGAGTTTCTATTTTAAGTTCTTTTGACAAGAAATATGCTGTTTTACAAGTTTTTACACCTTCAACAACCATAGTCATTTTACTCAATGATGTTTTTAAATCATCACCTTCACCAATTAATAAACCCGCAGAATAGTTACGACTAAACCTAGACATACAAGTCACGATTAAATCACCAAGACCAACCAATCCATTTAATGTTTCTTCTAATCCACCAAGTTCAGTTGTAATTCTCTTCATTTCAATTAAACCTCTAGTAATTAATGCAGATTTTGCATTAATACCATATCCTAATCCATCTAACATACCTGAAGCAATCGCATAAATATTCTTTAAAGATCCACCAAGTTCAGCGCCGATTAAATCAAGCGAAGTATATACTCTAAAATAGTCTTCATTACTAAATGTTTCTTGAACCAATTTGGCATGTTCTAAACGATTACTAGCAGCAACGATAGATGTAATTTTTCTAACAATTACTTCTTCTGCATGACTTGGTCCTGTTAAAGAAACAAAACCCTCTATATATGCTTCTGATATTTCATCATAAACGATTTGTGAGACCCGGTCATTGGTTTTAAATTCTAACCCCTTCGCAACATTAACAAATAACTTCTTTGATTGAATCAATTTTTTTATCTCCGACAACACGATTCTTGTTACTGAAGTTGGCACAGCCAAAATAATCATATCACTAAAGTTTAATGTCTCTTGTAAAGAAGTTGTTGCGACCACTTCTTTTGCCAAAGGCACATCACCTAATTTTGATTTATTTGTATGGAAACGATTGATTTCATCAACTGTTAATTGATCATTATCATATATTAATACTTCTTTTTTATTGTCAACCAATAAATTTGCAAGCGCAGATCCCCAAGAACCTCCACCTACAATAGCAATTTTCTCCATTATTCTCTCCTTTGCTATATTAAATTGTCAATACTATTATATCAATTTTAAAAATTAAAACAATAGAAAAAACTGCCGAAGCGGTTTTATGTTTTATAACTATCCCCAAATTTCTTCCACGAATTGCGGGTAATCAATAAAAGGATTTCTGTTTCCTTGATATGAATAAATTACTTCATTTCTATTTCTTTCAAAATCATCCACAGGATCAGTCATATGCCATTCAAGTAAAATTTGTAAATCCCCAATGGTTGAACTATTGATGTTTAACTGTGTATACATTGTTGCCATATAAAAGATAATTCTAGCAATATCACCTTTTACTTCATCATGAGGTTCGTATACACCACTACCCGTCATATATCCAAACGGTAGGTTTCCGCGACTACTATTTTCTTGAACATCTGATGGTTTTAAATTATGGGAATCGCCCTTAGGCGCTCCCTCTAATTTTGATTGCGGCCAAACATGTTCACGGTTCCAATTCGGATAATCCCAAGCACCTTTAACTGATTCTCTTGTATAAACCAATATAACATTACTAGGATTATTAGGATCACGATCAGATTCTTCAAGAATAACTTTGGCGTAATCATAACTCATCGTTCCTGTGCCTTGACTAATAATTGCATTTAATTCATTAAATAAATCATTACCTGTTAATCCAGCTGCAGTTTGATAATAAGCCATATCAACAGTTGATGAGCCTTCTGCTTTAACGATAATATCAATTGTTTTTATAATTGGTTCTTCACTACCAAGACTGACTTGAATAGTGACAACTCCTGTTTGATCTCCTTCAGCTTCTGAAGGTTTTAAAACATTTAAATATGAACCATTATATGTTACAAATGAACTCGCGTCACCGCTAATGTTCGTTATTTCATAAGTAGACCCATAATACCCTTGTCCAAAATCATGATTACCAAATAATAGTTTTTCTGTTGGTAATACATTAGCATCTTCAAGAAGCGCTTCTGATTCATCAGGAATAAAGACCGAGATATGTGAACTTGAGCCTTGGAAAGCAAAACGTTCAACTTCATCTCCAACTGCATAATACAATAAATCAACGGTAATCATTTCTCCTGCATAAGATTCTATGGCAGAAATAGAATGACTAAGTGACTTATAATAAATTTCAGCAATCTTAGTATTTCCTACATATAAATAAGATGTGTTATATGTACCTTCTATACGCACTTCACCTGTGATGCTATAGATGTATCCAGGTTCTAAATCAGTCACACCATATTCGAAATTTAAAACATCTTGAGTAATATCCATTTCATAAGCAGTTGTTTCTACTAAAACAGGATTTTGAATTTGTTTAACTTCCCTATATGTTGTTACATCTCCACTAATAACAATGCGATCACCTAAATCAACACTTGTTGTTGTATTGGTAAAAATAAATAAATTATAAGTGTCGTCTTGGATATAATATCCGTTTTGTGTCATAAAGTATACAACACCACTCACTTCAACTTGTGACCCATCAGCCATCGTGTGAACATCCAACAAATCAATATAATCATCATAGTATATATCTTCTGTCGTTGGCACTTCTGTCGTTGGAATTTCAGTAGTAATATCAGTTGTTGTTTCTTCACCAGTTGGTTCTTCAGTGGTTGGAATTTCAGTAGTGATATCTGATGTTGTTTCTTCACCAGTTAATTCTTCAGTCGTTGGAATTTCAGTAGTGATATCTGATGTTCCATCTGTTATTTCCTCTGTTGGAGCTTCTGTTGTGGGTAATTCTGTCACGTAGGTTTCAGTGGTAATGTACCCTGAGCAACTCATTACAACACCCATTGAAAAAACAAGCACGAAAATTAGTAAAATCTTTTTAATCATTTGTAAATCCTCCTATATGTAAAGTCAGTAAATACAATTATACATCTTTGGAAGAATTTACTCAAGAAATATTTAATAGTGATTGGTTATGACTTCAGCAAACCCTAATAAATTTTCTATTTCTAATTTTGTACCATCATCTAAAACAACAAAACCATTAAACAAACCAAATACCTGATGTCCTCTATTTTTAATAACTAATAAATTTGTATTGTCTATTCTATCAATAATAGGTGTCAGTTCAAGTTCAAACCTTTGATCATTAGATGTGAAATACCAACTCTCTAAATGATTATATGGATTAAATTCAAAGCGAACTAAATCTAATTTATGTGCTTTACCATCATAAAATATCATGTTTTCACTGGCATTAGATGTATCACCAAAACCATAGCCAATATTAAATCCAAAGCGTTTGTTATTCACGAGTCCTGAGGCATTCCCCCAAAACCACGTATTTTTATAAGTCCATACACCTCGGCCCCAATCTAATACACCAAAATCACTTTCCTTACTGAAATCATATCTTTCTCCATTAATATAAGCTTCACCTTCAACTGGTATACAATTCAATTTTTGATTATAATAAAATGCTTTCGGATTTTCTTGCCAAGGTGTGGCAATGGTCATATGATCATCATCTTTTTTAATCAGTTTTAAATCTGCTCTTAGATTTTCACCGCGTTTACGAAAATTATTGACTTCAACAATTAAACGTCTTTCATTATCTTGGTTCAAAAAGCGAAAAGAAAAACCTTTCTTTCCAAAAATAACATCGCCCTCAAGGATGGATTTTGGAAGGTTCATATCCCCAAACGGAAAGAATATCTTCTTCGTTTTATTCGTCTGCGTTTTATCTTTAAAGTTAAAGAAACTCGCACTAATAAGTCCGAGATACCCTAAGTCCGCTACCGTAAAAGAAAAACCGTAATCTTTTGATAAAACTGCATAATAATCCCATTCTTTAATCCGCCATTTACTGGCTGAAATCATTTCTGGATTATACTCAAAGACTTCTCTTGTCGAATAACCCGGTTCAGATAAATGTCCAAATTTATCCAACAAAGGTTGTTTGTTTTTAATAAAATAATTCATAAACTAGACCTCCTATATATAATTAATAATACTAAGTAAAATTTGTTTCATTTTTTTTTATTTATGATATAATATCTTTCGTTATCAAAAAATTCAAAGGAGTGATATTATGCATTGGTGGATTGAAGCCATAGGTTATACTGCCTCGATATTAATATTGATTTCGTTGATTATGTCATCAACGAAAAAATTAAGATGGATAAATTTATTCGGGTCGACAACTTTTATTGTTTATGCAATTCTAACGAATACTTATCCGGTTGCTATACTTAATCTATTTACAGCTATTGCGAATATTTATTACTTAATAAAGATTTACAATTCTCAATCATATTTTAATATTCTTAAGATTCAACAAAATAACGAGTACATTGAATATTTTATTGAACGCAACAAAGAAGATATGTTGAAAATTTATGACCATATAGATGTTGATTTCAAAAACTCTGAATATAACTTTTATATTCTAAGAGACATTATGCCAGTTGGGTTATTTGTGGCCAATAAGTATGATGAAGATACATTAAAGGTTGAATTAGATTATGTAATTCCGATGTTTAGAGACTTTAAAGCCGGTAAATATATTTATGAAAAAAACAAACATATTTTTTTAACAAAAGGCTACAACAAATTAATTACTTTCTCTGACAGCGCAAAACAAGATAAATACTTAGTTAAAATGGGCTTTAACAAAATCGAAGAATCTGATGCAAGTAGAACTTACTTGTTAGAATTAAACGACTAATGATTAGTCGTTTTTTTTATGACTTCAGGAAAATCATTGGTCATTTTATTGATATGCTTATCCACTGGATAAACATCCATTTCATTTTCTGAGAATGGTTTTAATAAAGTCTGAAGACTTTCTAAATCAATATCTTTTCTTAAAAATGCGTTGGCTTTTTCCACATTAAAAATGACAGGCATTCTTTGATGATATTTTGAAACCAAATCATTCACTCAGTTGTTAAAATTAAGGATCCAAAAACTTTCTTATTATCTAATTTAAATTGATCATAAATACCAGCATAAAAATATAACTGATTTGTTTTTAAAATAAACCTGTAAGGCTGTTTCGTTTGTTGGTCCCACTCATAGAAACCATCTGTGAGTATTATACATCGATTATCTTTAAATGCATTTTTAAATGAATATTTTTCTTGTACAGACTCACTTCTTGCATTAATCACTTGCTTATACTGACCTTTTATCTTTACTTTATAATCCCAAGGTATTAAACCCGCGCGATAATTTTCTCCATCAAAAATCAAGGCAATAATATCTTGTCCAGGTCCAATATTAAAGCGAGGCACATTGATACCTTCTATCTTATCAATATTAAAGTGTTTGGTTAAAAATCTTAAAACTTCTTCTTTATTCTTAGTGATTGTAAAACATCCACACATATATATCACTTGTCTTTATTATACCTTTTTTATATTAAAAAATCATACTTTTCATTAATAAATTATCTTAAGCAAATAAAAGAACCTTAGATTTTTCTAAGGCTCTATATATTATAAGTATTTATTTTTTTACTACAATTCTTTTATTAACATCCATATGTTCTTTTTCTTTCGCTGGATCTTCTATTTTACCAAATGGCATTTGTGCTCTTAATTCCCATTTTTGAGGGATATCATAATTTGTTTTAATATATTCTTCAATCAATTCATTATAATGTTGTAATGAAGCACCCATACCTTTCATGCTTAAACCAACCCATACATTAGATTGTAACATACCATTTTGCTCAACTGACCACTTGCTGAAATTATCCTTATACAATGGATATTGTTCTTGTAAATCTTCAATCACAGCCATATCGTCAAAGAAAAGAATGGTTCCATAAGCGCCTTTAAATCCATTAAGCTTTGCTTTTGTATTCTCAAACTGTTTACCTTTAACAATACCTTTCATAATTTCTATTAATTGATTCCATAATTGATCATGTTTTTCACCAACCAAAACCATCATTCTTTGACTTTGTGAATTAAAAGCCGATGGTGTATAGGTTAATATTCCTTTTAAATAATTTTCTATCTCTATTTGGCTAATATTAATATCTTTTGATAAAGCATATTGTGAATGCCTTGATTTTAATGCCTCTAAGAATTCCATGTAATTACTCCTTTACAATGCCTTCATTGACTAATTTAGCACCTTGATTAAAGGTGTCACTGACTGGACAATTAATTTCTATAAAATCAGAAAACTCTTGTAATGTTTCTTCACTTGCATTTGATTTAAAATGCATTTTATATCTGATTTCTTGAAAGCCAGTTCTACTACCGCTTTGTTGCATTAATGCTTTCATATCCATGTCACCTTCTATTTCAACAAAGAAATCTTCTAAATCGATTCCTTTTTGTTTTGCGAACATAAATGCGACGATTGTTTGACATGCGCCCATAACTGATAACGCTGCACTCATTGGATTAACTGCTTTATTCGTTCCACCCATTTGTTCGGGTTCATCAAATAGCATTTTAAAACCATTTGCTTCTGTTTCTACTTGCATACCTTCTTTTAGTTTTTTAGCTGTTGCTTTAAAAGTTTTCATTTGCATCAACTCCTTTGTGATTATATTATCGCATAAAAGTATTTCGAATTCAAACTAAATGCATTTATATTTTAGACCAGTCAAATTGACCGGTCTAAATTCTATCTATTTCTTATAATTGTTCAGTTACTGATTTTCCTTGCATATGTAATACTAAGTAATCTGGTCCACCAGCTTTTGAATCAGTACCACTCATGTTAAATCCACCAAATGGTTGGTATCCAACAATTGCACCTGTACATTTACGATTTAAATACAAGTTTCCAACATGGAAATCTTCTCTTGCCATTTCTAAATGCATTCTATTGTTAGAAATACAAGCACCTGTTAAACCATATTCTGTTCCATTAATAACTTCTAAACCTTCTTCAAAAGTTTTAACTTTTGTTACGCCTAAAACAGGACCAAAAACTTCCTCTTGCATAATTCTCGATTTAGCATCTAAATCAATAAAAACAGTTGGATCAATAAAATATCCTCTTTCTTTATTGGTTGTACCACCGATTAATAATTTACCTTCTTTTTTACCAATTTCAATATATTCTGATATTTTATTAAATGCTAAAAAATCATTTACTGGTCCCATATGATTTTCATATTTTTCTGATAGACCAACATTTAATTTTTCTGTTTTTTCTTTGATTAATTTAATAACATCGTCATAGACATCTTGATGAATAACTGCCCTTGAACAAGCAGAACATTTTTGACCTGAAAAACCAAATGCTGATTTTACAATTGCATCCGCAGCCATTTCTGGATCTATTTGGTTATCCACTAAAATAGCATCTTTACCGCCCATTTCAGCAATCACTCTTTTTAACCAAATTTGTCCTTCTCTCACCTTCGCTGCATTTTCATAAATTTGAATACCAACATCTTTTGAACCTGTAAATGAAATAAAACGTGTTTTAGGATGTTTAACAATAAAATCTCCTGTTTCAGACCCTTTACCAGGTACAAAGTTAATCACACCTTTAGGTAACCCTGCTTCTTCCATTATTTCAATAAATTTATAAGCAATCACTTGTGTTGTTGATGCTGGTTTTAATAAAACAGTATTACCAGTCACAACCGCTGCAGAAGTCATCCCTGTTAAAATTGCCATTGGGAAGTTCCAAGGTGTAATAATTGCACCAACACCTAATGGAATATACTTGTATTCATTTCTTTCGAAATCTCTACGACTTAAAACTTTTTTATCAATCTCAGTCATTTCCATCATTTGACGGCCATAATATTCTAAGAAATCAATTGCCTCTGCAGTATCCGCATCCGCTTCCGCCCATGGTTTACCTGCTTCTAAAGTCATTAATGCAGAAATTTCATGTTTTTTTCTTCTTAGAATGTTTGCTGCTTTAAATAAAACATCAGCTCTCACTTTTGGACTTACTTTTTTCCAATATTCAAAAGAAGATAATGCAGCCTCCATTGCCATTTTAGCTTCTTCAATACCGGCTTGTGCAATTTCTCCAATCACTTCTTCATGATTAGAAGGATTTAAAGAATTTACAAAATGTTTTGTATAAATCCTTTCTCCATTAATAATCAACGGATATTTCTTGCCTAAATACCCTCTTACTTTTTTAATACCCTCTTCATACTGCAAACGATTGTTTGCATCACTAAAATCTGTTAATGGTTCTGTACGGTAACTATAAATCGCCATAATATCTCCCTCTCCTTTACTATACTACTGAATGTTCTTTATCTATTTTATCCATATCATTAAAGCGATCCATATGCAGAGCCTTCGCATAATACTCTAATGGTTCACCTAAAATAATCTCTGTTAATAACTCGCCTGTAATTGGCGCAAACATAAATCCGTGTCCAGAATAACCACAAGCTATATAAAAACCCTTGACATTTGAATCTGATATAATCGGTTGGAAATCTGGTGTTATATTATATAATCCACCCCAAGTTCTAATGACTCTCTGTTTTGCAACTTCAGGTAAGATATGATTAACTGTCTTTGCCATTTTATCCAAGAATCTCCAACTTGATGAAACATCATGGTTATGTAATGCATTTGGATTATTTCTTCCCATCATAATTGAACCATGAGGTACTTGTTGGCAGTAAATATTCTTAGAAAAACTCATCACCATTGGTTCAAGCATTTGCGTGGCCCTTTCAGTGACTAAAATTTCATGATTTTCTGAATAAACTGGAATATCTATTCCAACCATACCTCCAATTTCTTGAGCATATCCACCAGCTGCATCCACAACTTTATTGGTTTGAATTTCCATTTTATCCGTTATTACTTTTGCAATCTTTCCGTCTTCTAAAACAATATCTTCCACTTCATTAAAGAAATGAAATTCAACGCCTAGTTTTTGAGCGGCTAAATAATATGCTTCACTCATTAGAAAGGGATTGATATGTCCATCAGTTTCACAAAACGTTGCGGTTGTAAAACTATCAGGATTTAGATGCGGAACAATTTTTAATGCTTCATCTTTTGTTAAATGCTTTGTTGGAATTCCCAAAGAATTCTGTAACTTCACATTTTTTTCAAATTGGATATCTTCTTCTTTTGAAGTTGAAAGAATTAAATAACCACCTTGTTTAAATTCGATATCTCGATGATAATTTAATGTTTCATTGGCGTGAGAAAAAAATTCAATCGATTTTCTTGCAAGAATACAATTTAATTCCGTCGCCCATTGTTGTCTAACCCCAGCACCACATCTCGCAGTAGCACCTGCTAAGAAATGACTTTTATCTAAAACAACAATATTTTTCATACCTTTTTTTGCCAAATTATATGCAATGCTTAGTCCTGAAATCCCAGCACCAACAATGACTATCTCTGCTCTATTCATCTTCATCACTCTCTGCAATATCTTTTAAAACTACACCACTAATCAATGGTCTTGTTTTATGAATTTTAACCGTTTCAGGGTTTACTTTATTATATCGAGCAATCTCATTTTTTACAAGGTGTGCACAACTTTGTCCTTGACAAGGACCCATGCCCACTCTTAATATTCTTTTAATAGATTCAAAATCACGATAACCCATGTCTAAGGCTTCATGAATATCTGCTAGACTAACATCCTCACATCTGCAGATAATTATATCTCTTTTACTCATGTGGCCTCCTTATAGTAATAAAGTCATATAAATAAGGTTGTTCTAAGGAAACGGTCACAATCGTCGTATTATTTGTTGATTTTTTAGCCGTCATGACATTTTCAATTTTACATTTACTGATCACATCACCGTTTCTATTTACGGCCAACCATCTTTCTTTTACTTTTGGTAATGGCAACAATTCATAAGGCACTTTAAAATATGCTTTACCATTCTTAATCATTGCGACAATAATCGCAAGGCCTGGACATGAATGCACACATATTCCACAACCTGTACATTTATCAAAATCAATTTGAGGAATTGCATTGATGTCTTCACCAATGGTAATCGCACTAAACGGACATACCGTTTCACATGGATTACAAGGTATTTCATCGTAACATTCAATGATAGCCTTCGGTCTAAAAAGTACTTTTTTATCTTTAGGGAATCTTGATCTTATCATTTCTTTTGTCGGAACACCCGTTTTCTTAAACATCAAATTTCACCCACTTTTTTAAGACCACATCTTATTTTTTCACCACATGGTCCTTGTCTTAATACACATAATTGATTGTTTAAATCATCTTCTAATTGTTCTCCATTAGGATGTTTAAACCCTAAATGATTTGCGGCCATTAAACCACAAATCCTACCTTCAACCATGGCTGAAGACGCTTCTTCTATGCCTGTGACATCTCCACATGCATAGACATTGTCTACCGTGGTTTCGTAATCACAAGTTTTTTTAGGTACCAAACCACCTAATTCACTAATATCTACCATTTTAACGCCAGCCATTGACATCAACTGGTGTAATGGAGATAAACCAACAGATATACATAAAACATCTGTATCCATCTCTGCTTCAGACCCAGGTATTTCTTGCCATTTTTCGTCTAACTTCACAGTGATAATCTTTTCTAATTTTTCTTCTCCTACTGCTTTTTTAACCGTGGTGTTGGTTAAGATATCCACACCAAGTCTTTTTAATTTTGATGCATGTACCAAATAGCCACCAATATAACTGGCAGCTTCTAATATAGCACTTACTTTCACACCTGCTTGAAGCAATTGGTAAGCAACAATTAAACCAATGTTTCCACTACCAACCATCACAACTTCTTTACCTGGTTGAATACCGTAGATGTTCATGATTGTTTGAATGGCGCCAGCACCATAAATTCCTGGCAAATCATTGTTTTCAAAAGCCAATATTTTTTCACTCGCTCCTGTCGCAACAATCACAGACTTCGCATTGTACTTCATGTATTTACCATATTGATAGACAGTCAATACCTTATCTGGATATAAAGCCACACAAGTCGCATCCAATAAGATTTCTAATTGGTCATGACTAAAACCATTTAAATCATCGATTAAAATTTTTGCAATATCAAAACCTCTTGTTTTTGCGTATTGCAACTTTGATCCAAAAAACTTATGCGTTTGTTTAATCAATTGTCCACCTAATTGATTAAATCTTTCAATCAATGTGACCTTCATACCAGCGTCTAATGCAACTTTTGCCGCACTTAACCCAGCAGGACCTCCACCAACTATGACCAAATCACGATTAATCATCTTTATCCTCATCAACTTCTGAAATGACTCGCATATCATCTTCTAGTAAAGTCATACATGTCTTAACATTTTCAACACCATTGACTTGCATATAACATGAGCCGCAATTTCCAATTGCACAGTATAACCCACGTGGACGTTTATGCACCACACTGTCAGAAAAATGACGAATACCATTGTCATATAAAGCCGCTCCGATTGTATCGCCTTCATACCCAACCATTGGTTTTTCGTTATAAGTGAAATGAATTTCATTTTGATGATTAAAATTTAAAATTGGATGTTCTTTTACTCTCATCAAGCCACCACCTCTACAGTTTTTAATTTTATCATAAAGCGCTTACATAGACCATCGTTTTTTTAAAAAAATATTAATTTTCTTTCCAAATATTTTTTAATCTTTTAACAGCTTCTTTAAAATCCTCTGAATTTAAATGAGAATAACCAAAAATCAAGGTTGGATTCTCATACCTTCTAATGCTTCGAATAAAAAACTCACCTAACCCATATACTCTTACACCAACTGACTTAGCGCGTTCTATCAATTCGTTTTCCGATAAATCAGTTTTAACTTCAATTAAAAAGTGTAATCCAGCATCAGAACCTTTAATTAATATTGAATCACCAAATGCAACTTCTAAAGTATTAATTAAATCATCTCTTTTATTCTTATAAATGATCTTCATTCTATTCAGGTGTTTTTCAAACTCACCATCTTCAATAAACTTTTCCAAAGATAACTGGGTCATTACAGGAACAGAACACGAAAAATAACTGAATGAATCTTGATACTTCTTTACTAATTTCCTTGGTAATACCATGAAACTCACTCTAAAACCAGGAGATATTGATTTTGAAAATGAATTCATATAGATGACTTTATCATATTCATCCATCACTTTTAATGCGGGAATAGGATTTCCAGAAAATCTAAACTCACTATCATAATCATCTTCTACAATATATCTGTCTTCTCTTTCACTTGCCCAGTTGAGCAATTCGATACGTCTTGAAACAGGTGTAATAATTCCCGTTGGATATTGATGAGATGGTGCTACATGAACGACATCTGCGTTTGATTGTTTCAATTCATCAATCGAAATTCCTTGTTCGTCTAATTTGCACACATCAACATTTGCCCCATATTCTTTATACAATAAGTAATTTTTTAAATAAGAAGGGTCTTCAGTAAATATTAATTTATCTCGTCCCAATAATAAAACCAACAAACTAATTAAATGTTCAGATCCACTTCCCACAACAATTTGTTCAGGCAAAGCCTCTATACCACGATAAGCGAATAATATGTCTGCAATTTTCTCTCTTAAAGAATATAATCCAAAATAGTCCATATGATTGATGGCTTTAGGCAACCGATCTAGGATAATTTCTCTTTCTATTTTTGCAAATTGCCTATAAGGAAAGTTTTCAGTATCCACTTGATTTGTCTTAAAGTCATATGGATAAGTTTTAACTTCTTTTGTTTTAATTTTATGTTTGATTTTTTTCTTCTTAGGAAAGTTTAAATTTTCTAAAACAAAATAACCAACTCTTGGCACAGATTTAATATAACCTTCAGCTAATAATTGTAAATATGCCGTTTCAATCGTGGTTTGACTTATCTTTAAATGTGTCGCTAATTTTCTTTTTGATGGCAGTTTCTCATTAGCAACTAATTCATTTTTCTCTATCGCTTCTTTTATGTAAATATATAGTTGTTCATAGAGGGGTATTTCCTTGTTTAAATCAAAATAAAATGTTATCATATAATCACCAACTGACCTTATAAAATATCTTAAAACTGAGTATTTAAAGAATACCAGTTTCAGTTATAATATAATTGATAAAGACGAATAAGTCAATAGAAATAGGAGGATTTACAATGAATAAAAGATATGAATTAAACAAAGAATTGGCACAAATGTTAAAAGGTGGCGTTATTATGGACGTTACAAACGCCAAACAAGCAAAGATTGCTGAAGAAGCTGGAGCTTGCGCTGTTATGGCGTTAGAAAGAATTCCTGCAGATATTAGAGCTTCAGGTGGCGTTTCAAGAATGAGTGATCCAAAACTCATCAAAGAAATCCAAGAAACTGTCACTATACCTGTTATGGCTAAAGTAAGAATTGGTCATTTCGTTGAAGCACAAATTTTAGAAGCACTAGAAATTGATTACATTGATGAATCAGAAGTTTTATCTCCTGCAGATGACACTTATCACATCGATAAAACAAAATTCAAAGCACCATTTGTATGTGGCGCTAAAAACTTAGGTGAAGCATTAAGACGTATTGAAGAAGGTGCGTCAATGATTAGAACCAAAGGTGAACCAGGAACGGGTGATGTCATTCAAGCTGTTGTTCATATGAGAATGATTCAATCAGAAATGCGTCGCATGAAATCTTTATCTGAAGATGAATTGTACAATGAAGCGAAAAACTTACAAGTCTCTTATGATTTATTAAAATATGTTCATGAAAACGGAAAACTACCTGTTGTGAATTTCGCAGCTGGTGGAGTAGCAACACCTGCGGATGCAGCATTGATGATGCAATTAGGCGCTGAAGGTGTATTCGTAGGATCAGGTATTTTTAAATCAGGTGACCCTGCAAAACGTGCAAATGCAATTGTTAAAGCTGTTACTAACTTCGATGACCCAAAAGTATTAGCAGAATTATCCGAAGACTTAGGTGAAGCAATGGTTGGAATCAACGAAAATGAAATTGACTTGTTAATGAGCAACAGAGGTCAATAGATGATTGTTGGTGTATTAGCTCTACAAGGTGCTTTCATCGAACACCAAAAAATGCTAGAACAACTAGGCGTAGAGACATTTCAAATAAGAAACAAATCACATTTAGACAAACCAATGGATGGTATTGTCTTACCCGGTGGTGAATCAACGACCATGTATAGAGTCTTAAGAGATCAAAATATGGTTGAACCACTAAAGAAAATAATCAATGATGGATTACCAACATTTGGAACTTGTGCAGGTTTATTATTACTTGCCAAAGAAGTTGATAACTACAAAAGTGAATATTTACAAACCATGGATATAGAAGCTAAGAAAAATGCTTACGGGAGACAATTAGGTTCTTTTAAAACTGTTGGAGAATTCAATGGTCAAAAAGACACACCTTTTGTTTTCATTAGAGCGCCCTATATTGTTGAAACTAAAAACGACAATGTAGAAGTCTTAGCGATTGTAGATGATAAAATTGTGGCAGCTAGACAAAACAATCAATTTGTGACTGCTTTTCATTCAGAATTAACAGATGATTTAACGGTTCATAAGTTTTTTGTAGATATGCTAAAATAAATATAATAGACTTTGAAAATTAAATTTCAAAGTCTGTTTTTTTTATGCTTTTTTATACTCAAATACAACTCTCTTTTTTGACATGTTTGTTAAAAGTTCATAAGTGATTGTATCAATTTTCTTAGCCATTTTATCTAATGATTTATTCTGGCCAAACACTTCAACAAAATCACCGACTGAAATATCAACACCTGTAACATCCACCATGGTGACACCCATACATACTCTGCCTAAAACATTAAGTTTTGTTTTATTATAGACAAAATAATCTTGATTGGAAAACAACCTGTTATATCCATCTGCATAGCCAATAGCAATTGAGGCTATACGCATTGGTTTTTTAGCAGCGTAAGTTAAACCATAACTAACCCCATCACCAATCTCTATATCCCTAATCGAAATCACTTTAGCAAAAACTTCCATCACTGGTAAGAAATTTAACTCACTCTTAATTGGAGGATAGCCATACATAGCAATTCCCGTTCTCACCATATCAAGTTGTCTATCACCATATTTAAGTAAGCCAGCGCTATTTGAACAGTGCTTCAAACCTAAATTGAAACCTTTAAATTCAACTGCTTTAATAAGTTCAATAAATATGTCATATTGATCCTTTGTAAATGATTCCTGGTCTTCATCCGCAGCTGCGAAATGCGTATAAACTCCTTGATTTTTTAAATAGGTCAAAGACAAAATATCAATAAATTCATCGGTTGCTTTTAATAAGTCCTTTTCTTGATGACAATAAATACCAAAACGGCTCATACCTGTATCAATCACAATATGTGTTTTAATTTCTATTTCACAAGCATTTAATGTTTTTGCATATTCATAAGAATCAACTGTTTGTGTTAGATTATATTTTTTAATATTTTCAATATTATTAGGTGATGTTTTCCCAAACATCAATATGTCTGATTGAATACCCGCTTCTCTTAATTCAATCGCTTCTATTAAATCAGTCACAGCGAAAAAATCGCATCCACTTTTTTCGAGATGCTTCGCGGATTCAATAGCGCCATGTCCATAAGCATCAGCTTTAAGAACCGCCATTACACGTTTTTGATGATGGATTTTATTTAATAAATTATAGTTATGTGATAGATTATCTAAATGTATTAATACTTTGACTCGATCAATCATATCGTCACCTAATTTCTTTTATACCACCCATATATGGAATCAATACTTCAGGTATTTTAACTGAACCATCTGCTTGTTGGTTTTGTTCTAAAATCGCCGGTACAAGTCTTGATGTCGCAAGTCCAGAAGCATTTAATGTATGACAGTAATCAATAGTACCATCAGCTTTACGATAACGAATCATACCTCTTCTTGCTTGAAAACCTCTTGAATTTGAAACTGAAGAAACTTCTTTATAGATATCAATACTTGGCAAATACACTTCTATATCAAAGGTACGACTCATCGCAAATGATATATCACCAGCGGCTAATTTAGACACTTGGTAATGTAAGCCCAATTGATTCATTAAAGATTTTGCTTTGTTAAGCATTTCATTAAATGCATTGTCTGATTCTACCGGTAAAGTGTATTGTAGCATTTCAACTTTATTGAATTGATAACCTCTAATCATTCCGCGTTCTTCAGAACGATAACTACCAGCTTCTTTTCTATAACATGGTGAATAAGAAAAATATTTTTTCGGTAAATCTTTTAATTCCAAAATTTCATTTCGATGAATATTAACCAATGCTGTTTCAGAAGTAGGAATCAAGAACTTTTGTTTTTCATCTCCATCCAACCAAAAAACATCATCTTCAAACTTTGGAAACTGTCCTGCAGTGATTCCACTTTGATAATTAAGGATATGAGGTAACAACATAAACTCATATTGGTCTTTATGATGTTGATCTATAAAGAAATTAATTAAAGCCCATTCTAATCTTGCGCCAATTGAAGAATAGATCCAAGTCCCTTTACCACTAATTTTCGCAGCTCTTTCGTAATCAATGATGTTTAAACTTGTCGCAAGTTCCACATGATCTTTCACTTCAAAATCAAATACTGGTTTTTCTAAGTGTGTAAAAATAACTTGATTATTTTCTTTGTCACCAGCCAATAAATCTTCATCTGGTAAATTTGGAAGTTTCAACAAGAACTTTTCCATTAAACTTTCAATCTCTTTTAAGTTTTCTTCTTGATCTGTTATAGAGCCCTTCAAAGATTCAATTTCTTTAAACAAAGCAGTTGTATCTTTTTTCTCTCTTTTATAAGCGCCAATATCTTTTGACAATTGATTCCTTTTCGCACGTATTGATTCTATCTCTTGGATTAAAGACACACGTTTGTTTCGCATATCAATAAAACCATCAAAATTGACATCAACACCTTTTTTTAACAATGCTTTTTGAACCATTTCTGGTTGGTTCAAAATATATTCTTGATTGATCATAATTTCAATCTCCTTTTCTAAAAAAAATAGTCCTTTACTACTGTAAAGGACGAATTAACCGCGGTACCACCTTAGTTCTAGAAACTAGCACTTATTCTTTAACGCAGAAATACGAAGATGGTTAATCTTAACTCCAAGGTAGATAGATTTGTTTTCTTATTAGTTCCCACCAACCACTAACTCTCTTCAAAAGAAAATCAATTCATTATCCTCTTCATCGCCTTATTAAATACATTATAGTTAAATTACGTTTAATTGTCAAGATGTTCAACACTTTGTTTAATCATTAAACGTTCAGCATTTTCGTCATTTTCAACGGCTAGATTTCTTAACCAATATTCTTTTTTATATCTTGAATATGCCAAAATTACCTTAGGCAATTCTAAAGACTGAATGATTAAATACAAGAATATAACCGGTAAATTTGTAAATCTTGATAAAACAAATATCACTGGTACTTGAACCACCCAAATATACCCTGAATCCATAATCATGGTTGATCGGGTATCTCCACCTGACCTTAAAGTAAAATAAAGCACCATATAAAGTGAGATGACTGGAATCATAAAGGCATTGACTCTGATGTTAAACTTCGCAATAAACTCTGTTTCTGATGATATATCATATAGATTTAGAACAAAGAAACTAAGAATAAACAATACAATCCCTAGAACAAACGCAAACATGACCGCAAACACAATGATTTTCATAGAATTTGCTTTTGCTTCTTTTAATTTATTCTCACCCATTGTATTACCAACAAAAACAGCCACAGCTGTCCCTATACCACCGAATGTGATAAAGACCAACTGAGATATGGCATTAGTGATATTAATCGCTGCTAGGGCATTGTCGCCCCTTGTCGCATAGGATTGCATAAAGAATGTTTGTCCAAATGAAAATAAAAATTCATTGATCACTAAAGGAATAGCAGTAATGATAATGACCTTAAATAACAGACCATCAATTCTAAATATTTTTAGTAAGCTTGTGTTAAATACTTTTCCTTTAAATACCAGTAAAACATATAGAAGTATAAATTCTAACGTTCTTGATACAAGTGTCGCTATCGCTGCCCCTTCAATCCCGAGTTTTGGAAATCCAAAATTACCAAAAATCAATAAATAGTTTAAAACAACATTTAAAAGAATGGCAACAGAAGAAATTTTCAATAAGGGCTTTGTAATCCCTATTTCTCTAAATGTAGAAGAAATTGCAGATGATATGGTTAATGGTATCATCACCCATTTGGCAATATTAAGGTAATCCATTCCCCAACTAATAGTGGTCGGATTATCGGTAAAAAGACTAATGAAATACTCACCAAATAAGCTAAATATCAAGATTGCTGATGTTGATAATACCAACGCTATTAATAATTTAAACCTAAATGTTTGTTTTAATTTATCGTGTTGTTTCGAACCAAAAAACTGTGCAGAAAAAATACCTGCACCACCCATGGCACCAAAAGTTACAATAATAACAACAAAATATAACTGGTTAACAACTGAAACAGCACCAATCGCCAATTCGCCAAGTGAACCAACCATTAAATTATCAACCAATTGAACAGATGAGGTAATTAACTGTTGAATAACAATTGGCATCGCTATAATGATGACGCGTTTATAAAATGCTTTATCGCCAAATAGTTTTGTCATTATCTCACCCCTTTTTCTCAAATAAAAATCACTGGATTATCCAGCAATTTTTTTGTCTAAAATTTCTTTGTATTTTTCAATTTCGGTCACAGTTAATTTTACCATACTTTGATCAATAAGTTGCCTTAATTTACTCGTTATATCAATATTTTTTGTAATACCTTGATTTTGGTCTAGTGTTTCTAAACCAGTGACTAAACTATCGTCATCCAATATAAGCATTCTTTTAATCATATCGTTATCTTCTATATTCAATGTTTGCTTTAAAGTTTGATACACTGGATGAAGTTTTGATAGTGGATTAAATACTTCTATTTCGTTATTTTTTGAATATTGAATTTTAATGATATCATTTTGATAATTTCCTTTTAAAACAAAAACCGCTTCGAAAAAGTCAAAAATAAAGATCCCTTTATTGGTGATTAAAATTAAATCAAAACCTAAAGTTTGGTTATTATCAAGAGAGAATCTTTTCCGATAAGCCATTCTTGAGTTACTAAAAATATTTTGTATATCGGTGATATCACGTTGCCTATCAAAATATTCTGTAACATCATAACTCAATCGGTCAAAGTTATATTTAATTTCTTTGAATTGTTTATTAAAAAATTCGCTTTCTTGATTCACAATCGTTTCAAAACCAGCTCTTAATTTAACACTATATATGAAGTATATAATGAGTGAAACAAATTGTAATGCTGAAAATATTGTAATGACCAATTTTGTTTCATAATTTAACATGAACATAACAAATTGAATCACAATCACAGAAATAATTATTATATCCATTGTTTCTAAAAGACTATTTTTTTTCATAAATTTCCCCTTTTTGTTTATCTTGTCATTACTAAGTTTATCATGTTTTTCAGCAAAAAAAAAGCATGTTTTACTCTAGAGATATACCAAGTTTACTTTTTGCGCACATATGGTAATGTATCAACCATTTTAAAACCATACCAATCAACTTTTTTTTCTTTTATTATAGCACTAGTAACTTCTCTTTACTTGTTTTACACTATCTGATTTTTAAATAAAGATTCAAAGCAAGACAATCTGAAATAGAAAAGGCTAAAATTAAAGATCTATAACATAAGTCATATACATATAAAAAAAAGGTATTCTACAATAGAAATTTCTATCTATCGTTAATACCTTTTTTATTCTATTTAACTTTAAATAATTAAGCCATCCATCCGCCATCAGCTGTCAACACAGTACCGTTGACGAAACTTGAATCGTCTGAAGCTAAGAATAATGCAATAGTTGCTATTTCTTCTGCTTCACCATAACGTGGGTTAACTGGTAGATTCAAACCTGTTCTAGCGCCACCGAAATCTGAAACTGCCGTCATCGTAGATGCAATATTTGTCTTAACTGCACCAGGAGCAATAGCATTGCAACGAATGCCTTTTGTTGCATACATATATCCAGTGTTCTTTGTTAATCCAATAACAGCATGTTTGCTTGCTGTATAAGCTGCTCCAGCAACCTTACCATATAGACCACCAACTGAAGAAATATTGATAATAACCCCATTTTCCTTTTCTAAGAAAATAGGAAGTACTTGTCTCATTGTTTTCATTACTGATCCTGTATTAACTGACATCACACGATCCCATTGTTCATCACTTAGTTCTTCAACGGGTTCCATGTTATCCATAATACCTGCATTATTGACTAAAATATCAACTGTACCGTAGGTCTTAACTGCAGTTTTAACCATTTCTTCAATATCATCTTGTTTTGCAACATTAGTTTTGATTGCAATAGCTGTGCCACCAGCCTTAGTAATAGTTGCAACAGTTTCTTTTGCACCTTCAACATTGATATCAGATGCAACAACCATTGCCCCTTCTTGAGCATACAATATAGAAATCGATCTTCCCATACCTGAAGCTGCTCCAGTAACAATTGCTACTTTTCCTTTTAATTTCATATACTTCCTCCTTTATATATTTTGTAAATTACCTAAATATTAATACATTATTATTATAACACCATTTAACCTATTTCTACAGAGACAAGCATTATCATTCTAGAGTAATTTCAATGTTTATCAATAAAAAAGGTATAATCTTATTATTTAATGTTTTTTACTCAAAACATACAAAAACGGCTCTATTGAGCCGTTTATATAAAAGTTATAAACTTAGTATAATTTAAATGTCTTGTCATTATGAAGTTTATCATGTTTTTCACTAAAAAAATAGCGTGTTTTACTCTGGAGTTATACCAAGTTTACTTTTTGTGCACTAGAAGCTTACAGCTTAAAGCACAATCGTCACAAAATGTGACTTATCTATCGACAAGAATTTAAGACTATACAATATTTATAAACTAAAAAATACATATGAGATTCCATAAACAAATACTAATGTTTTACATTGGTTTTCTCCAATATTTTCCCAGTTCCATTCATTATATAACTATTATATATAAATAGAAATTCAATTTTATTATGTAAATCATTACACAAAGCTAATGATGGCAGTCAGTTATATATTAACAATGGAGTTGTGGTCTGCTTGCTTACTTTTATGCTAATCTTATTAAAAATGCTTGACAAACATTTTACTATACTGTATATTATAACTAAGTTAAAATTTTATAACTAAGTTAATTTTATGGAGGTTATATGAAGCAAAATAAAAAAGAATGGTCAAAAAAAAATATAGTTCAAGCTGCTAAAAGAATAATTAAAACTTCAGGTTATGAATCTCTAACGGTTCGTCATTTAGCTGAAATTACCGGTTACTCTTATACGAATGTATACTATTACTTTAAAGATTTAGATGCTCTTTTTTGGGAATTGCGTCTTGATATGATTGAAGATATGATTACCGAACTTACATCTACTCCTTCTCATAAAATAGACCCCTTTGAAGAAATTCTTGATGTTTTTATCACCTATATCAACTACTACTTTCAAAACCCTAACATTTTTCGCTTCTTCTATTTTTACTCATTCATTCAGCCTGTAGGAGATGATAGTTCTCAAAAACTAGAAGGGGAATTTGATAAGATGTGGCAAACTTCTTTTTATAGGTTGATACAAGAAAAAATCATACAACCAAATGATATTGAAGTAATTACTAAAACTATTATTTACGCTTTGCACGGAATGATTATGCTTAGTTTTTCATCTAACGGATCAATTAAAAGAGATGATGTAGAGAAAGAATTAGTAAAAACAGTAACCTATGTACTCAAAAAATCATAAAATCTTCTGGAGATACATCACATGACTCAAGAATTCAAGATAAAATTCCAACCACTTTTCAAAGTTGCATGGTATTTATCAATAGTAATGCTCATTCTTATACCGATACAGATTCTTATATTTATTATTGCACCTCCACCGGACACCGTGATAGGACTGTTTGAACTCTACCATCAAAGCCCATTTTTAGGACTTTTAAGTTTGGATTTTCTTTATCTAATCAATAACATTATTCTTATCGTCATCTTCTTAACACTCTTTATCTTACTGTATCATGAAAAACCAACTAATAGTATATTGGCACTAGCCTTAGGTTTAATCGGTATAGCTTGTTATTATCCATCTAATCCTGCATTTGAAATGCTTACTCTAAGTAGAATGTATTTTCAGGCACAACCAGAAGAAATAATTAGATATTTGTCAGCTGGAGAAGCATTAATGGCTGGATATACTGGTACATCATTTGATGTTTATTATGTGCTTTCGGGCATGGCAATAATCCTTTTCACGTATTCTCTATTTAAAAGCCCAAATTTCAAGAAATCTATTGGTGTTTGGGGCTTGATTTCCGGTTTATTCATGATCATACCCTCATCTGCAGGTTTATTAGGCATGATATTCTCATTGCTATCCTTAATTCCATGGACAGTATTTATTATTCTAATCATGAGAAAGTTCAGAGAATTAGCTTTAAGTCATAAAGAGAGCAGGTAATTTTTATGAATAAAAAAAACAGACTAATTAAATTATGTGCTGCAATATTGATAATTATTGCAGGTTTAATTACAATACTGGATATTATTATTGGTATGAGCTTATCAACAGACAGCGTACCAAAAACAGCATTAGAATACTTCAATCTATTTAACGAAAGCAAATTTATCGGTTTATATTATCTGGATTTTCTGAACTTCATCAATGTATTTTTTATCTTGTCCTACTATATCTTAATTGTAATTATTATTGGAAAAAGAACAAAAAAATTAGCTACAATAAGTTTGATCTTGTCTATTAGTGGTTCTATATTGTTTATACTTAATAATGGTTCTATTGATTTAATGAACTTAAGTAATCAGTACTTCGTTTCTAATTCCAGTGTTACAATGCAGGGATACTTGGATGAAGCTGAGATTATCTTAACTAGGAGCGCACATGGGAGTGTATCGATTTTCTACGGATATTTCATCTTATCTATAGCAAATATACTACTTGCTTTAATTTTATTTAAAACTGATTTCATTAAGAAATATGTTTCCATTCTAGGCTTGATTGGCTACGGAATGTTATCAATTTACTTAATACTAATTACTTTCGTACTTGAATTGAACCCTATAATCATCGGGTTTGCAGGAATAGCAGGTATAATTGTACTAATTTGGCAGTTTTCTGTTGCTAGAAAATTATTATTAATGCGTAAGAATCAGATATAGAATATCTATTTTATATAAAGCAATTAAAATAACGACTTAAGTCACACGTAGTGTAATTGAAGTCGTTTTTTCTATAAAATATTCTGTTATTTGATTTATGTTGTCTTGTCATTACTAAGTTTATCATGTTTTACACTAAAAAATAGCGTGTTTTACTCTAGAGTTATACCAAGTTTACTTTTTGTGCACTAGAAGCTTACAGCTTTTAGCACAATCGTCATAAAATTCAATATTTCTCTTGACAGGTTATTTATTTGTTTTTGGTTTATAAAAAGCCACAAGAAAGTTGCTTCTATCATCTAGTGGCTTAACTTATATCATCCTATTTTATATCTTGTTTAGTTAGAACTTTCTCTATAAATATTTTTGCAATTTTCGGATCAAATTGTGTTCCTGAGTATTTCTTAATCTCTTGGATTGCATATTCTTCACTCATTTTTTTACGGTAAGGTCTATCAGCCGTCATTGCTTCATAAGCATCAACTACTCCGATGATTCTCGAGAATAATGGAATATCGTTACCCTTCATTCCACTTGGATATCCCTTGCCATCCCATCTTTCATGATGATGAAGAGCATGAACTGCTAAATCAGAGTACTCATCTGCGGCTCTTAGAATTTGATAGCCAACTTCAGTATGTGTCTTAATGACATCATATTCTTGATTGGTTAATTTACCTGGTTTATTCAGAATGCTGTCTGGGATTGAAATTTTTCCGATATCATGAAACATTCCGGCTTGTTCAAGTCCCTTTATTTCATCTTCTCTTAATTTTAATTGTTGTCCGATTAATTTACAGAAGTGACTTACTTCGACTGAATGATTTCTCTCGACTTCATATTTATCAGTTAATGTTTGTAAAATTGCATTGATAGCACGATTTCGAACGCTGGCTCCTTCAATGGATTTATGTCGATACATATGATTTTCAGCTAATTCTAGAATATCATCAACATCTTTATCGTGATTTTGATTCTGTTTTAACTCATAGCCAATCGCAAGTGATAACTCGATATTTTCTATTCTGTGCTGTTTTACAGACTCTTTTAATTGATCTTTATATCGTTGTAGTTTTTTGTGTGTTGTATTTGGCAAAAGAACTGCAAATTCATCTCCACCGATTCTTGAAACAACATCATTTTGTTTGAAAGTATCTTTCAAGACATTTCCAAGTGTTTTGAGTGCTATATCACCTATTGCATGTCCAAAAGCATCATTAACTATCTTTAACCCGTTTACATCAATCATCATGATTCCAAGTGGATAACAGCTGGGATGATTAAGTTGTTTGAATTGTTCAAAATAATAACGTCTATTATATAAATCCGTCAAGTAATCGTGATTGCTCAAATATTCAATTTCTTGTTGTCTTTGAATACGCAATGTTACATCTTGTTGATTTCCAAAGTGCCCTATGATTCTTCCTAAAGAATCATATAAACAAATAAAATCGCCTTCTATCCACATTTCTGTCCCATCACTTCTTTTTTGATAGGTTTCACTATGTTTATTACCTTCATCAAACACTTGTCTGAGCACCGTTCTCCAGTATTCTAGATCATAAGAAAACATATCATTAAGTGATTTGCCAACCATTTCTTCTTTACTATACGCATACTGTTTTAGCATTGCTGTATTAATTTTCGTCAATTTTTGATGTTCAAAAATATAGTCAAGTGCTTTTTCTTTATCAACAGAATCATTCCATTCAATTGGTTCATCCTGCAACATGATAAAAAATCCTGTGAATGATTGTTGGAAAAACATATCCAAACGATTTTCACTTTCTTTAATTATAGCTTGAGATTCTATCGTGTTTATTTTACTCTGAAAACGTTCGATGATGTGTCCCAACCTTTCAGCGATAGCATTCAAAAGGTGTCTCTCTTCCTTCATGAATGGTCCTTCATCAGATTCCTGACGTTCTTCAAGGTAACCAACTTCAATTATCCCCGCTTCTAACCCATTGATATTGATTGGATTGGATAGTTTCCATATGGATTCTGTAAAGTTTTTCGTTTGGAAATTCATATCACCTAACTTTATCTTGGCATAAGTGATATCCGGGTATTGCATACAGCTTGGAAATAAATTGATAAAATCCTGTAACAATTCATCCTGCGAGATATCTTTCGTTTCAGATAATTCGGATAGTTTATAGAATGCTCGCAACTCTTTTGTCCGTTCTTCTACCAAAGTTTCAAGCCTATCTTTTTGAGTGCTGATGAGTATGTTTCTCTCTTTGATTTTTGCCATAACTTTTAGTTGTGTTATTAATAACATATCATCTATTGGTTTGACAAGAAAAGCATCTGCTCCTGCTTTTAAAACATTTTTCTTAAATTCTAAATCACCTTCTAAGTCAGTGATAAATAGCATAGGAGTTGTCTGAAGATTTTTATCTTTCTTAATAAGATGACTAATTTTTAAACCATCAATTTTGCTGATAGATACATCAATCAGTATAACATCAGGTTCGTGGGTTTTTGCAAGTTCTATACCTTGCAACCCATTTAAAGAAGTAAGAACTTCCGTTCCAGGAAGTGCTTTAGAAACATTATTTTTAAAAGCTGCTAAATTATCGGCATCATCATCTATAATTAAAATTTTTAGTTTTCTTTCATCCATCTTTAGTTCTCCTACAATAACATTATCAACTCGAAATTCAAATGGTTATGTATACAAAATACCCTAGAATCACATTAAGTTACTATTTAATTATACTTCTTTCTCGACATAATAACAATGCAGACTAATTTATGTGTTTTGTCATTATGGGGTTTTACTGTAAAATTACTTATGTTCTACGGATAAAATCGCCCTTTAAAATCTTGTAAACATTGCTTTATTAGCCATTCAAGTTCATATTCATACGCTATTTCTAATCTATAAAAAAATGAATATCTAAACACTCTATCACTTAAATATTTAAAGTCAAAAAGTTCAGGATACTCATGTTTTATTATTGGTATAATTTCTTGATAATCTTCTATATTAACTAAAGGTTCCATTATTTCATTTGCAAACTTCCTAGGGCTGTATACCATAGTTTGAAGTATTAACAGTTCATAATCTATCGAGCAATATAATATTCTATCGAAATCAATTAGGTATAACTTTTTACCATCATAAAGGAAGTTATCAAAGTGTGCGTCATTGTAGACCAATCCTAGCTTTTATTCCAATTATCGAGTCTTAAGTTTGGTTATTTATTACTATTATGTCTATTTTTAAAAATCATCACAATCCATAGCACTAAGCCTGGTTAGAAAACACTTTCTTTATATCATAGTAGATATTTCCATCTATTTTGTGAGTGTCTACCATTTCTTGCATGGTAAAAAATGTTTGAGTAAGAGTCATCCCAATTCTATATGGCCTGTTTTCTTGTAAAGCAACGAAAATATCAAGACAAGTTAACAATCTTGAATTAAAATCAAGTTCTTCTTGACTAATTCCTCTTGGATATCCTGAGCCATCGAGTTTTTCATGATGGTTATATATCCATTTTGCAATATTTTCAAACCCAGCAATATGTTTAAGACATTCATATGCAATTGTAGGATGTTCTTTTATTTTAGAAAATTCTTCTTCAGTTAATGAGCTTGGTTTTAATAATATTTCGGAGCTAATTCCTAGTTTACCCAAATCGTGTAAATCTGCGGCCATAAGCAATTCGTTTGTTTCTTCGATTCCCATATTATAATATTTTGCCATAGTCTCAGCGTCCTTTGAAACGGATGCAGAATGAACTTGAGTATATTCAGACTTTGCATCTATAATGCTTGAAAAAGTCTTTGTAATTTTTCTTATATCTTGATAGTCATATTCAAATACATATTTATTCACTGTCTCTTTAATTTGTATAGCTATTAGGGAATCATGAAGTCCTCTCCAAAACGATGAATCTTTCGCTACTTCAAAAAATACATCACAAACTTTTTTTGAGAAAAGAATAGCTTCATTGTTTCTAACATAATCTTTCACTGACTTGATTAAACTACGATTTGTTAAATCGGTATTAATTTTAAAATTCAGATCAATGAAGTCAGCCAAGTGAATGATTTGACTCATTAAAGGAACTTGATCGCCCTTTATGCCAAAAAATCCTGTTCCATTGTCATTTTCATGATGATACTTAATTACATTTTTGGCATTAGTAAGAAAAGGAAAATGCTGTAAATTGGTTTCACCAATTATACAGTGTTCTTGAATTAACTCAAATTGGTCTCGCTCAATTGAAGAATGTTTTCTAATCGTGTCATTAAGAATGGTGAGTGAAATTCCATTATCATGAAGCATAGAAAGTGCTAATAAATCAAAAATAAATTCATGAGACATGTTTAATTTTTCACCGATTTTATTCGAAATATAGGCAACTCTTCTTGAATGATTGGTAGGAACACCAAAAATATCAATTTCAGAAAAATCCAAGGCAATCGAAATTCCACTTAATAAATCAACCAAATTTAGAAACATCGTCATCACCCCTCTTAAAAAAATGTTTGCTCATAAACTAGATATTGCTAATAATATTATAACACATGCTCCACATTTTACCTTGTTTTTCAAGATCAAGTACCTTTTTATATACATCTTCAACATATATAACATCTTTTATATTCACTTCTTCTTTTGTGACAACTGCATTAAATATATTTGTTGGATTAGAAATGTTTTTAAGCTCTTCGCAAATATAAATATAACCAGGTTTATTTGAATAGGTTTCTTTCGTTGCATTAGGATAGTATTCTTCAATAACAGGAATTTTCTCTTTATTAAAGCCATAGCTAAACCAAGGTTGAAATTTCTCTGATTTCACTAAATGATTTTCTTCGTAATATGATTCAATTGCATTTACAGTGTATATTAATGCTACTTCTAAACTAGTTGTTAAGTAAACATACTTATCGCCATGAAGAGAAATATCGGGTATTAATGTTTTGATCTCCATAAATTTTGACCCATGAAAATACACGCTTCTTATCCTCCTAAATATAGTATATGACTTTATCTGTAATCAATTTCATATATATCTAATAATCTCTTATATTTATCTTGGCCTGTTAAGCAAGTATTTATTAGAAATCCGTTTTCATTTTTCCATTCTTTTAATCCACGATAGTAAAAAAGTTTAATATCTTCATCAATTGTAAATGGTACAAATCCATGACGCAAACATTCCTTAAAAGTAATCAATCTGCCTATTCTTCCGTTTCCATCTTGAAATGGATGGATACATTCAAACTTATAGTGAAATTCTATAATATCATCAAAAGAATAACTTCGCTTATTTTCGTATAAACCTAATATTGTTGACATATCACTCTTTACATCTGCTGGTTTTGATGTTTCTATACCCCCAACTGTGTTAGGTCTCTTTTTATATTCACCTACATTAAACCATTCTAGTTTTGAATCACTTGTTCCAGTTTTCAATATTTTATGCAAATCCTTTATAAGTA
Source organism: Mycoplasmatota bacterium (assembly GCA_027859085.1). GTDB lineage: Bacteria > Bacillota_I > Bacilli_A > Izemoplasmatales > Hujiaoplasmataceae > Hujiaoplasma. The sequence continues at coordinate 603 of JAQIBJ010000078.1, read as the reverse complement.
TTTCCGTGATAGGTTCTAAAGCTGTTTTAATCATATAGTCAATACATCTAAAATGATTTTGAGTTTCAATGATATCATCAACATTTATTGTTTTGTCTCTATCAAGACCTATTGTATTCGTTTCAAAAATATATCTTGTTTGATCTGCAGTTAATTCGCTACCTTCAATATGATTTGAATTATAAGTCATTAGTATTTGTGTTTCATGATAAATACTACCCTTTATTTTATGTTCCATTTCTTCTTTTAATCTCATCAAGAGTAAAGATGGACTATCAACAAAAACAAATGATACAATATCATTTAACTTCACGTTTAAATATTTGCATATAGATTCTAATGTCTGCAAAGAAACATATTCTCCTTTTTTAAACTTAGCTCGTGTGGCTGAAGAAATATTCAAATCTTCAGATAATTTTGATAATGTAATATCTTTGTTTTCTAAAGTTTTAAACAAACCGTTATAATTTGTTGCCATACCTAATCAGTCGAGTAGACTATTCTCGACATACTCCTTTCAAATTACGTAAGGGTAAGTCTTATAAGCCCCTCACAGAACCCATCGTGCCTTATTAAGGCAATAGGCTCTTCATATTCTCTTAC
>JAQIBJ010000058.1 GCA_027859085.1 Mycoplasmatota bacterium | reverse complement strand
CCAGCAATTGGACCGATGGTCGCATTTAAATATATGGAATTGTTCAAGTAGTCTTCTGGATTTTTAAATTCTAATAAGACATCTTGAAATTTATTTAAATGATTTTTAGTTTGAATTTGTTTAATTGTTGCTCCATAATCAATGAATTCAACCTTTAAGTCATTTGATTCTATGAAAATAGAATCAAAATACATTCCTTTTTTAATTTCATACATGAAATTTTCAACTCCTTATTATGTTATGATTCACTATTTATTGATAATATTTTATAATAAAAGGCCATGATAGGACTAAGAACAATAGTGAATATAAAACTTCCTATATCAACTGCGCCAAATGATTGGTCAATATGATAATAGGTTAAGTAACCAAATATTGCGCCAATGCTAATACCAAGTAATTCAATCCCTAATCTGACATAGGTGATTTTTTTGGCTTTTGTTATTTTAACAAACATTAGCATTAATTCGTCAAATACAAATGCTGGAAATTTTGATTTTACAACAAGCGTTAAGCCTAAAGGTAATATAAATATACCAGCAACATAAAAGATAATTTGATAAGGTAATTGGCTTGCTTCACGATCTAGAAATAAAACAAAGTTCCAAAAATCAATTGAAAAAGCTACTAAAAATACAGGCAAAAGCATGAATAAATATCGTATTTTCTTTCTATAACTTATGATAATTACCATAATAATGAAACTCACGGTAAATGATACCATACCCATCGTTACCCACTCTACGCCAAGTTCCATATTAAAGAAATCACGTATATTTATTGTGACTGTATCCCATGCACCATTTCCTAAGGTAGAAGCTTTCATTAAGTTTACAGCAAACCCAAGAATTAATATGCCAGATATATAAAAAGCTATATTTGAACGTTTATTCGTAAGATAATATTTAAGTTTTAACATTGGTGCCCCCAAGTTGTTTTATTTTTAACCATTAATAATCATATCATAAATTGATGAATTGTTTTATAAAAAAAGACTATTTAGATAAAACTAAATAATCTTTCAATTAACTTAATTAAAAAATATTACCATAAATGATGAACCGGATATTTAATATATTCATCATAAATTTTTTTGACTTCATTCATTTGTTCTTTTGTTAAATCTGGCATATCTACCGCTTCAACATTGCTAACAATATGAGATTCTTTACTCGCGCCCGGGATAACTGTACTAACAGCATCAAACATTAAAATGTATTTTAAGGCATAAGGGGCAAGTTGATCTGTACCAAAAACTTTTTTAAGTTCAGAAACAGCTTTTAGACCTTTTTTAAAGTCTACACCACTAAAGGTTTCTCCTTTATCAAAGGCTTCACCATTTCTATTAAAAGTACGATGGTCATCAGAACCGAATTTTGTGTTTTCATCAAATTTACCTGTTAAAAGTCCGCTGGCTAGTGGAACACGTACAATAACACCTATATTGTGTTTCTTTGCTTCTTCAAAGAACAATTCAGTAGGTCTAAGTCTAAACATGTTAAAAATGATTTCGATGGCTTCTACACCGGGATAATTCATTGCTTTTAATCCTTCTTCAATACGTTCAACACTTACACCGTAATGTTTAATCAATCCCTCTTCTTTAAATTTATCCATAAATTCAAAGACTTCAGGTTGATAATAAACATCTGTTGGTGGACAATGTAAAAGCACCATGTCTAATGTCTCTAAACCTAACCTCTCTCTTGATTGATTGATAAAGTTTCTAATATTGTTTTCGTTATAACCTTCAGCGTTGTGAGGGTTTAGTTGTCTTCCGGATTTAGTGATAACAAAGGGTGAATTATCCGTGTTCTTAATAAATTTCCCGATTGCCAATTCACTATTTTGATCTTGATAAACATCAGCTGTATCAAAGCAATTAATACCTTTCTCGGTTGCAGAAGAAAGTGTGTTTTGAGCTACTTTATTATCAAACTCATCTCCCCATTTTCCACCTAATTGCCATGTGCCTAGGGAAATCTCTGATACTTTTATACCTGTTTTTCCAAATTTTCTATATTTCATTTTATTTACTCATCTCCTTTGATTATAAATAAATGATAACATAGAATTTTTCTTTAATCAATTTAATAGACTTGAGACATATGAGTTTAAATAAAAATATGAACAATAAAATTCACTAATAAAATTTGATATAAAAATAATGAAAAACTATATTTACAAAACTTAATTTAAATGATAAACTAAGTTGTGTTAAATATTTTGAGGAACCTTATAATTATCAATATCTAGGAAGCCTTGAATTATAATATGAGTTAATCCTAATACATTTGTTTTTTTATGAAATGACGAGGTTGTTAATACTTCAAGATTCATGATATGAGACTTTAAGTTATTTTTTATTAAAGATATAGATTCAGGAATACGGTTTATGAATTTGCTTTTTACAATAATCGCTTGCGGATTTAAAAACAAACTTATGTTATTGATGGCTGCACTAATATATTTTATAAATTCTTTAAATACAATGATAGCGCTTTTATCTTCGTTTAAATAGCGCTTGATTATATCATTTATTGATATTGTTTCATTGGTTAATTTTTTGTATTTTTCGATAATGGCAGTGTCTGAAATATATCTTTCAAGACATCCACTATTACCACAAACACAAGCTTTACCATTTGGTACTAAAGTAGTATGCCCGATTTCGCCTGCGTAACCGTCATGGCCTGTATAGAGTTTATCTTCTATAATGATTCCTGCACCTACACCAATACCAATGTTTAATGTCACAAGATTCGGATAATGAAAGGCAATTGTTTTCTCGCCTAAAGCAGATATATTAGCTTCATTTTCTACATAGGTTTTAAGTCCGGTATAATCTTCAATGATCTTTTTAAGTTCTATGTCTTTCCAAGAAGTGAAAGTAGCAAATTTAATTTTCTTGTTTTTAGACAAAATACCATATACAGCAACACCGATACCGATAACACCATATTTGGAATCATAAGTATTTGTTTTGAGTTCATCTATGGTTGAGAGGATGTCTTTTAAATAGTCACTGAAATCAGTGCTACTTACTTTTGTTGTTGTCTCATAAAGAATTTCTCCGTATAGATTAGCAATGACACCATATACAGCATCTGTAAGTAATTCTATACTGATGATACGGCCAGCATTTTTATTTAAAGCAATTACTTTAGCACTGCGACCGCTTGTTTTATATCTTTCATCTGTCTCAATAACGATATTTTTTTCAATCAGTTCATTGATGACTGATGATACAGTGGCTTTATTTAGGGTAGTAGTTTTTGATAAATCTACTCGAGAAGTTTCTCTTAATTCGACTAATTTCTCAATAACTAGTTTTCTGTTTTGAATTTTATTGAATTTAGAATTATGTGTTTTCATAATATCAATCCTTTCAAGATAGAGCTTGATAAATCGAATATATCACAAAAAATTAAGTTATTCAATTGTAAAAAAATATAAATATAAAAAGGAGAATTAAAATGGAATATCTAAAAGCAATACCAAAAATAAAATTTGAAGGTTCTAAAAGTAAGAACCCATTTGCTTTCAAGTATTATAACCCTGAAGAAGAAGTTTTAGGTAAAAAAATGAAAGAACACCTTAAGTTTTCAATGGCTTATTGGCATACGTTAACAGCTGATGGGTCTGATCCATTTGGTAATGCAACAATGGAACGTCCTTGGGATGATGATGCAAACAATCCAATGGAACAAGCCAAAAGTCGTGTAAAAGTAGCATTTGAATTTATGGAAAAAATGGGTATAGAGTATTTTGCATTCCATGATAGAGATATCGCACCTGAAGGTGATACATTAGAAGAGTCTAATAAAAATTTAGATGTTATTGTTGATATCATTGAAGCTGAAATGAAAAGAACTGGCATTAAATTATTATGGGGTACTGCTAATTTATTTGCTAATAAAAGATTTGTAAATGGTGCTTCAACAAGCCCAAACGCTGACATCTTTGCTTTTGCAGCCGCTCAAGTTAAGAAAGCTATGGAAATAACCCATCGCTTAGGTGGCGCAGGTTATACGTTCTGGGGTGGAAGAGAAGGTTATGAAACCTTATTGAACACAGATATGAAACTAGAACAAGATAATTTCGCAAGATTTTTACACATGGCTGTTGATTACGCAAAAGAAATTGGTTTTAAAGGTCAATTTTATATTGAGCCAAAACCTAAAGAACCAACAAAACATCAATATGACTTTGACAGCGCTACTGTATTAGCATTTTTAAGAAAATATGATCTTATGGGTCATTTTAAATTAAATATTGAGACAAACCATGCAACTTTAGCAACTCATACGATGAATCATGAGGTTAGACTTGCAGTTGATAATGATTCACTAGGTAGTGTTGATGCAAATCAAGGTGATTTATTGTTAGGTTGGGATACAGATCAGTTCCCTACAAATGTCTACGATACAACTTTAACAATGTATGAAGTTATTCGAGGTGGTGGATTTACAACAGGTGGATTAAACTTTGACGCTAAAGTTAGAAGAAGTTCATTTACTGTAGAAGATTTAGTTTATTCACATATTGCTGGTATGGATACTTATGCAATTGGGCTAAAAGTTGCTGCTAAGTTATGGGAAGACAATGTCATAGAAGATATTCTTGATAAAAGATATGCATCTTATAAAGAGGGTATTGGTTTGGACATTGTTAATAAAAAAGTGGGCTTTAAAGAACTTGAAAAATATATTTCAAATAGAAAAGAACTTAACAAAAATGATTCAGGTAGACAAGAATTAATTGAATCTATCATCAATCAATACATTATAGGATAATTGAGTATGTATATTGGTGTAGATTTAGGAACTTCTGGCGTTAAATTATTATTAACTGATGACACTGGAAAAGTCATAAAATCAGTTACAAGAAACTATGATTTAATAATACCTAAAAGTTCTTGGGCTGAACAAGATCCAAATCTTTGGTATGAACAAAGCTTATATGCTTTAAAGGAATTGGTTATCGGATATGAAAATCAAATTGAAGCAATAGGGTTTTCTGGCCAGATGCATGGACTTGTTATATTAAACGATGAAGATGAGGTATTAAGACCTGCTATTTTATGGAATGATCAACGAACAGTTGATGAAGTTGATTATCTAAATAATGAGTATGGTATAGAAAAACTATTAGAGAAAACAGGAAATATTGCATTAACAGGTTTAACAGCACCAAAGATTCTATGGGTGAAAAAACATGAGCCTGAAATCTTTAAACAGATTTCAAAGATTATGTTGCCTAAAGATTATCTTGCATATAAATTAACTGGTGTATTTGCAACAGATGTTTCTGATGTATCAGGTACTTTATATTACGATGTTAAAAACAAAAAATATAGCCGAGATTTATTGAACATAATGGGAGTTGCTCCTTCTCAACTCCCTGAAGTGTTTGAAAGTTATGAAAAAATAGGAGTATTAAAAAGAGAAATTTTAAAAGAATTAAAAATAACAAAAGATGTAAGCGTTATTATTGGTGGTGGCGACCAAGCGGTAGGTGCTGTTGGCGTTGGTATCGTAGAAGATGGAAAAGCTAGTATCTCCTTAGGGACCAGTGGTGTAATATTTGTTGCATCAGATAAATTTAAAATTGATACGAAGAGTCATTTTCAATCTTATTGTCATACAAATGGTAATTATCATATAATGAGTGTGATGTTGAATGCTGCTGGTGCTTTAAAATGGTGGTCAGAGAAAATATTTAATCAAGATGATTACAGTTCATTCTTTGAGGGCGTAAAAGATTCCGATATTCATAATGATTTATTCTTTCTTCCATATCTAAGTGGGGAAAGAGCCCCAATTAATGATCCCAATGCTCAAGGAGTTTTTTTAGGATTGGATTTATCTCATTCAAAAAAAGATTTAGATAGAGCCATTGTTGAAGGTATAACTTTCGCATTAAAACAATCTTTTGAAAAAATTAAAAAGTTAGACATTGATATTCCATCAGTAAGAATTACAGGTGGTGGTGCAAAAAGTGAAATATGGGCACAAATGATTGCTGATATATTAGATGTTGAAGTCTATACGATGGAAAATGAAGAAGGTCCTGCACTAGGAGCTGCAATATTGGCGATGGTGGGCAATGGATTGTATGAAAATGTACAAGAAGCATGCAAAAAGATTGTTAAATTAGCTAATCATTACAAACAAAATATAAAAAATATCAAAATATTTCAAAAAAAGTATGAAAAATTTGTTATAATATATCCAAGAGTGAAAACGCTTTTCTTAAATAATAATGAATAGAGGTGAAATAATTGTCTGAAAATAAAAAAATTCTTGTTATGAGATCTATTACTAAAACTTTTCCTGGAGTAAAAGCTTTGGACAACGTTAATATTCACGTAGATGAAGGTGAAATACATTTTATTGTTGGAGAGAATGGCGCTGGTAAATCTACTTTAATGAAAGTTTTAAGTGGTATTTATTCACATGGTAACTATTCAGGCGATATAGTTTTTAATGATGAAATCCAACATTTTAATAGCATTAAAAATTCTGTAAACAAAGGAATTGTTATAATCAATCAAGAGTTAGCTCTATTTCCTGATTTATCAGTTTATGAGAATGTTTTTGTTGGACATGAAATAACTAAAAATAGTGCATTTGTTAATTGGGTTGAAACAAAAAATCAAGCAAAAAAATATTTAGACATGGTTGGCTTAAAAGTTGATATGGATCAAAATGTGAGAACGCTTGGTGTTGGTAAACAGCAATTAATTGAAATCGCCAAAGCATTAAGTCAAGATGTTAAGTTATTAATTTTAGATGAACCTACCGCAGCTTTAAATGAGAATGACAGTGAAAATTTACTGAATCTTCTAGTTGAACTTAAAAAGAAAAAAGATATCACTTCTATTATGATTTCACATAAGTTAAAAGAAGTAGAAGCTATTGCCGATTCTGTTACAATTATTAGAGATGGTAAAGTAATTATTAGAATGGACAGAAGTGAAATCAATCAGAATGAAATTATTAAACACATGGTTGGTAGAGAAATTGATAATATATTCCCTAAAAGGCCTAAATATAAAGGTGGAGAAGTTGTTTTAGAATCAGTTCATTTGAGTTCATTTGATAGTTCTTTAAATCGTTATGTTTTAAATGATATTAATATAACTTTGAAAAAAGGTGAAGTTGTAGGTTTAGCAGGATTGATGGGTGCTGGTAGAACAGAATTGGCACATTCAATTTTTGGTAATGTTAAAAAATATAAATTAACGGGTGCCTTAATGATTAATGGAAAACAGGTTCACCTTAACCATCCACATGATGCAATAAGTAAAGGACTATCTTATGTATCTGAAGATAGAAAAAAAGATGGATTAATTTTAATTGATGATATTGGACAAAATATTTGTGTTTCTTCCTTAAAAAAGATTTCAAATAGAGGATTCATTAATTTTTTCAAGCAAGCTTTCTTTGCTGATAAATATGTAAAAGATTTATCAATAAAGACACCTTCAATATATCAAAAATTAAATAATCTGAGTGGGGGTAATCAACAAAAAGTACAGATTTCTAAATGGCTTTTTGCTGAACCTAAAATATTAATTTTAGATGAACCGACACGAGGTATTGATGTTGGTGCAAAGTATGAAATTTACACAATTATTAATGATTTAATAGATAAAGGTATGAGTATCATTATCATTTCATCTGAGTTGCCTGAAATTTTAGGTATGTGTGACCGTATTTATGTCATCGCTGAAGGAAAACAAGCGGGAGAATTTGATATAGATGAGGCCACTCCAGAAAAAATAATGCATAGCGCCACAACAGCTTAAGAGGGGGATTAAAAGATGACTCAAAAAAATGTTAGCAGTAGTGCTAATAATAATGAAAAAGAAAGTTTGAAACCAATAAATCCTATTCTCAGATATTTTTATGCAATTATATCTATGTTTAGAACAAATATTAGAGATTATGGTATGTTTATCGCGCTGATTGTTATATTTATTTTATTTACAATATCTTCAAATGGAATATTTTTGACTCCAAGAAATTTTTCTAATTTACTGGATCAAACGGCGTATGTTGCAGTATTAGCAATTGGGATGACGCTTGTTATTGTTACAAGACAAATTGATTTATCTGTAGGGTTTTTAAGTGCATTTTTAGGAGCTTATGTGATTGTTGCTGTACAGGTATATGGTGAAAATTTGTTTCTTGCAATTTCAGTTGCTTTATTAATTACAACTTTTGTTGGGATTATAAAGGGATATTTAATTGCAAATGTTAAAGTACCATCCTTTGTTGTTACACTTGCTGGGATGTTTATATTTAAAGGGTTTTTAATGATTCGAACTGATAATACAACCATTACTACAACTCATCCATTTTTTCAAGCTATTGGTAAAGGGTATTTGTTTAGAGGTTTCACTATAGGTGGATATAATATTGTTGCACTTGGTATTGGTGTTTTATTAATCTTTCTTTTGGTTTTCACTTCAATTATGAGAAGAAGAAAGAATCAACAATTAGGTGTTCAAAATGAGGAAAGACAAATCTATTTAACAAAACAAATTTTAACGATATTTGTTTTAGCAGTTCTTGCTTATAATTTAGCGGCATATAATGGAATATCTTATTTATTTTTAATTACTTTGGTTGTTCTTGTTATATATTTTATTTTCACAACAAAATCAACTTTAGGTAGGAGAATTTATGCTGTTGGAGGAAATCCCGAAGCAGCAGAATTATCTGGGATTAAAGTCTCTAATACGCTAATCATAGTATTTATTTCAATGGGGATTTTATCATTAATTGCTGGTTTAATGTATGCTACTAAAGTACAGAATACATCGCCACAGCATGGTGTTTCTTGGGAATTATATGCCATTGCTGCAACATTTATCGGTGGAGCGTCTGCCGGTGGTGGTGTGGGTAAAGTAGTTAATTCAGTCATTGGGGCAATTGTTATTATGTCGATACCTAATGGTCTTGCTTTGACTCCAGATAGCAATGCAAATATTGAACCAATAATATTAGGCTCAATATTATTATTAGCAGTAATATTTGATATTTATACAAGGAATGTTCGCCCAGTTGATTTGGTTGGCATGTATTATGCTAAGAAAGTTCACGGAGAAGAATTAAAAAAAGCAAAAGCAGATTTATCGGCTGCAAAAGCAGCACTTCATAAAGCTAAAGCTAATGGAGAAAAATTAATTGATTATGAATATGCTTTAACAAACGCTCAAACTAGTATTAGTAAAATTAAAAATATGATTAGAATTGCTCAAGAAGAAGAGTTCATGGATCATAAAATAGATAATGACCCATATATTCCAGATGAATTATAAACCATGGTTTAAGAATGTGATTAATCCATCACACTTAAAATATAAAAAAATTTAGTTTTAAAAGGAGAGAAAAAATGAAAAAGTTTATTGGATTACTATTTGTAGCATTCTTATTACTTCCTTTAATAGGATGTAATCAAGAAACAATCAAAATTGGTGTTATCTTACCAGATGCCTCAGAAGAAAGATGGGCAAATCAAGATGGTGCATTTTTTGAAGAAGAATTAGCAGCTTTAGGAGAAGGATATGAGTATGAAATCTTATTCTCTGGAGGTAAAGAAGACAAAGAGTTAACTAATGCTGAAGCATTAATCGCTAGAGGCGCAGAAGTTATTATTTTAACTGCTGAAGGTTCTGGTGCTGGTGTTGCAGAAATGGTTGCTGGAGAAGAAGGCGTTACTTTAATTGCTCATGATAGAATGGCTAAAAGTGACTCTGCAACAGCTGACTATTATACCACTTTCAATAGTTGGGAAGTAGGAAAAGCTCAAGGTCAACATTTAGTTGATATGGCTGACGAAAACGGATGTTCAGTAACTGAACCATGTGATCTTGCAATTTTTGCTGGTAGAACTGCTGACTGGCCAAATGCAACTTATTTCTTTGGTGGAGCAATGGAAGTTATTATTCCAAACATGGATATGTTTGAATTAATCAACGTTTCTACAGAAGATCTTTTAGCATTGGTTACATATGTTGACGATAATGGTGTTATTACTGAAGCTAATTTTGATGATGACGCAAAAGCTGTTTTACAAGATGCAATGGCTACAGTTGATACTGACTGGAATGCTGGTACTGCTGGAACTTTAGCTGCTGGTTTAGTAGCTACATTAGATGGAGATTATTCATCAGACGATGTTTATGTATTGGCTCCAAATGATGATACTTCAGCTGCAATTCGTTTAGAATTTTCTAAATTAGAAGGCAGTGCTTATGCAAATTACTATACAACTGGTCAAGATGCATCAAACACTGCATTGGCTTCATTAATGGGTGATACAGAAGCTGGTCAAGGAACTCAAACTATGACAGTATTTAAAGATACTTCTAAATTAGTTGCTGACTCAGTACAAATCGCTAAAAACATAATTGATGGTGAAGCTTGGGATACAGGCGTATCTGAAGGGCCTTCAATTGATGGCGCTGATACTGCTTACTCACCAATTGATACTTTAACAATTGATGACAAACAAGTAACTTATGATTTAATTTTTGCAACAGGCTATAAAGATGAAAACGATCCTGCTTTTGATAGTATCGATTTTACTCCATATAAATAAAGTTTAATACTTAATTTATAGTAAAACCCCACCAAATTTTGGTGGGGTTTTTAAATAGTGTGCCGGGCATGGCACTAATCTAACTGGTGAGAGTCCAGTCGGGGGTATTTATCGCCAACCGTAGTGAAGCGCAAGGTATCTATCGTGAGGTAGAACTGGAGGAAGCGTGTAGCAAAACTTTGGACCTATGAACAAAAACTTGATAAGAAGGCTATGAGGTGGATAAGGTAGCAATTGATACTGAAGTCCAAAAGATAAACGTAAAACCGAAGTAGTAAATCAAGAGGTTAGTGAAGTGAAAGATTAGAGTCTTACCCCGGGAGATCTCTCGCCATTAGGTTTAAGATAAAACCAAGACATTTATGTCTAGTCTCCTAATGTCGAAAAAGGTTAAGCGAGAGAAGTCAGCAGAGGTCATAGTAGGGTAAAACCGAAGGACTGAACAATTTTATAGTGTTGAAACACTATAGATTAAATAAGTACAAACTAGAGTTAGAGGAAAAGGGTTGTCAAAAACGTAATTTGAATCACCTTGAAAACCGACTAATATGTGATGTGCTTAAATTTGAAATATGGAAGGACAACAACAATGGAGTTAATCGAAGAGGTATTAGAAAAGAACAATCTAAAGAGAGCCTATGAACAAGTTGTATCAAACAAGGGTAGTGCTGGAGTAGATGGCGTGACAGTTACGGAGTTAAAAGCATATATAAATGAAAACTGGCACAAAATCAAAGATGACATTTATGGGAGAAAGTATAAACCGAGTCCGGTCAAAAGAGTGTATATACCAAAAGGAAAAGACAAAGTAAGACCGTTAGGAATACCGACAGCAATGGATAGAGTCGTCCAGCAAGCCATAGCCCAAAAACTAGGAGACATCTATGAACCAAAATTCAGCGATAGTTCTTATGGTTTTAGACCTGGAAGAAGTTGCCAAATGGCAATTGAAAGAGTGATAGGGTATTTAAATGAAGGATACGATTGGATTATAGATTTAGACATAGAGAAATTCTTTGATAAAGTCAATCACGATAAACTCATACAAGTTTTACGACTTGAAGTAAACGACGCAACGACATTAAACTTGATAAGAAAGTATTTAAAAGCAGGCGTTATGGAAAAAGGTGTGTTCGGTAAAACCGAAATAGGCACACCACAAGGTGGACCCATTAGTCCTATATTATCCAATATATTACTAGACCAATTCGATAAAGAAATGGAAAAGAGAGGTAGACTATTTGTAAGATACGCTGATGACGTTAATCTATTTGTGAAAAGTGAAAAAGCAGCGAATAGAGT
>JAQIBJ010000062.1 GCA_027859085.1 Mycoplasmatota bacterium | reverse complement strand
CGTATAGTGAAAAAGGACACTTTTCAGTCCTTTTTTGTCTATATAATGAAATCTAATATGGTTTTTGTTAATTTTTCAGGTGCGTCAACCAATGGAGAGTGTCCGCATTGATCGAATTTTACAAAAGTAGAATCTTTAATGGCTTCTACATTTGTTCTTACCATAGATTCAGGAACCATTAAGTCATGGCTTCCCCATATATGTAGCGTTTCTGCTTCAATATCTTTAATGGTATTGTCGCCTTTTGAATACAATGTTGGTTCATTCCCCATATTAAGACTTGCTAGTGCAAAATCAACATCCACTAGATTTCTTTGTTTAATTGTCTCTTTGGCATAAAGATCAAAGTCTTTTTCATTTGGTTTATCGATATTATAAATTGTCATATTATATATTGTTTTAATCAAATCAATATTTTCGGTTTGATAAGCATTTAATAAAGGCAATACTTGAACTGGGTCTTTTGCCATTTCTTCTCTTGATTCATAAATCTCGCCAATAATCATTTGGTTGTTTTCATCTTTTTTAAAGACTGGGTAGCCTTTATAAGATGCTGATTCAAGAAGAATAAGTTTGTCTAATTTCTTTGGATACTTCGCTGCAAACTCCATCACAACACCGCCACCCAATGACCAACCTAAAACAGATGCTTTATTAATGTCTAATTTTTCCATAAATAAATAGATATCATCCGCAAAATCTTGAAGTGTTTCAATTGGTTTTTCATAAGTTGAGTCACCAAATCCTCTTAAATCCATTGCATAAACATGAATGTCTTCAGAAAGTCTTTCTAGTAATGGTTTAAAGTAAACTGAAGATGAGGTATTTCCATGAACCAATAAAAGATTTTTGTTACCTTTACCTTGTTCCAGATAAGCATATGTTTCTTTATTGACTAATTCCACATATTTCTTTCTCATAATTTCATCTCCTATATATTATATTGACTATTTTTTACCAAGAAAAATCCTGTAATCAAACTTGTAAATATCATAGGATTCTCATACATTGATGCGTGCCCTACACCAGGAATCGTCATCCAATGAGAATTTTTAATATGTTTAGCTAAATATTCTTGATCTTTCTTTGGTGTTAAAAAATCTTCATCCGCAGTAATAATCATCGTTTCTATTTCAAGTTCATCAAGTTCTTCTCTAACATCAAAACTTTCAGCACTCAAGGTTAATCTTTCCATTGCATCTAAAAAGATTGGATCCGAAAAAATTGGTGTTAATACTTTTTCTCTGTTTTGCATCCATTCTATTTTATTTTCATAATAGCTTGGTGAGTAAATAATTGGAATGGTTGTTTTATAATATAAAGAACCATCTCTCGTTTGTCCTGCTTTAATCCAACTTCTACCAATGTCTTTTAATAAAGGATTGGTATAAGCATTTGAATTGAACAACATTAAACGATTGACTCTTGATTGATGTTTTATCGCGAATGCCAACGCTACTGCGCCACCATAAGAGATACCAACAACATTAACTTTATTAATTTTTATTTCATCTAATAATGAAATCAATAATTCTGTTTGGATATCTTGTTCATAATTCTCAGTCATTTTATCTGATTGACCTTGATCTAAAAAGTCAACCCTTAATACTTGAAAACGTTCTAACCAAGACTCCATAAATGGTTCCCATGATTTCGTACTCATCATGATACCATTAAGAATCAATAATTTTGGTTTGTTTATATTGCCATCTAATTGGTAAAAAACATTTTTACCTTTAAACTTAAAACTACTCATATAAGAAACCTGCTTCTATGGCTTGTTTTCTTAATGAATCCCTAAATTTTGGATGGGCGATTGAAATCAATGCTTCAGCACGTTCTCTGATGTTTTTTCCCCTTAAACTCACAATACCAAATTCTGTTACAACATAATCAACATCATTTCTTGATAATGATACGGCTGCGCCAGGTTTTAAAGTCGTTACTATTTTTGAAATTTCTTCTATTTCACCAGTTTCTCTATTTTTTAGAGTTGCTGTTGAATATAAAGAAATAAATGAACGTCCGTTTTTAGCATTTTGTGCACCAATAGCAGTATCCGCTTGGCCACCTGTACCTGAAACTTGCTTTGTGCCAATTGATTCTGAACAACACTGTCCCATTAAATCGACTTCAATGGTTGAGTTAATTGATACTTGATTATCATTTAAACCAATGATTGCGGGGTCATTGACATATGATCCCGGTAAAATCATCACTGAAGGGTTATTGTCAATGTATTCATATAATGCTTTAGAACCCATAGCAAAACAACAAACATGTTTTCCTTTGTGTAATGTTTTCTTTTTCCCAGTAATCGCACCAGCTTCAATTAAATCAATCATGCCTGATGTAAACATTTCAGTATGTATTCCTAAATCCTTTTTATTCACTAAAGATTTAGCAACCGCATTTGGAATTCCGCCAATACCTAATTGTAAATTATCACCGTCATGAATATGATCAGCAATTAATTTACCAATCTTTAAATCTTTTTCATTTGGTTCAATATTCGGTAACGTTGGTACTGGATAATCAACTTCTACTAAATAATCAACATCATTAACATGTACTTCCATATCTCCGAAGGTTCTAGGGAAGTTAGGGTTTATTTCAAAAACAACGATATCAGCGGCTTCAACCATATCCTTTTCATAAACATTAGATGTTGAAACAGACATAAATCCATGTTTATCGGGAGGGGTTGCGGCTGTAATAAAGATGTTTGGTTTTTTATAATCTAAGCGTCTTT
>JAQIBJ010000050.1 GCA_027859085.1 Mycoplasmatota bacterium | reverse complement strand
GGCTTCAACCATATCCTTTTCATAAACATTAGATGTTGAAACAGACATAAATCCATGTTTATCGGGAGGGGTTGCGGCTGTAATAAAGATGTTTGGTTTTTTATAATCTAAGCGTCTTTGCCCAGCCAAATGTAAATGGTTAGGTATAAACGAAATATTTCCATGTTTACTGGCTCTTCTTAATGATTTTGTAAAAAACCAGCTATCTACATAAAACGAATCTTTAAAATCTTCGTTCGTAAAAAACTCTGCCTCAGTAATTGGCAAACAATTGGTCACTGTAACATTCTTTACTTTGTCTTCTATGGTGTGTAAATCCTTCATAAAGACTTGTGGTTCGTTTGCGGCCATACCGACAACGATTTCTGAATCAGATTTAACTAGGTCGTATATTTTATCAATTGTAACAATTTTTGCATGTTTCATGATATCCCTCATTTCTTCTTAGGAATGAAGGGAGAGATTAACTCTCCCCTAGACCTATATAAGAATAATAATTATTCGTTTATTTCATCTAATGATTCTATTTCCGCTACTTTTACAAATGCTTGACTTGCAGGTGTTTCACCATCTTCAGCTGTATAAACTAATTTAGATAAAGACATTGAATCAATTCCCCAACGTTTTCCATCTGAATAGTCAATCATACCACCCATAGGTACATCAACAGGTGATTCCTCCATCGCTAATATGAAATTTTCCCAAGTGATTTCATCTCCACTTTGTTCAAGTCTTTCCCAACCAGCAACAAAGATTTTAGCAGCAACATATCCAGCCATAGCAAATGCATTGGCAGTATAATTATCATCTGCACCAGCTTCTCCATATCCTGCAGTTGTCATTACAGTTACAAAATCCCAATACTCACCTGATAGTCCAAATTGACCTTCAGGATCAGAAATATCAATCCATGCTGAACCATAAATATCAAAACCATATTCTTGTAAAGTAATTGAACCTGCATTTGTATTTACATAAGATGTAATTACTGGTACTTCATTTCCAACGTCATCTAATGCAACTAAAGCATTATTAAATGGCGCTTGATTTCCAGCAACAATAATGACTTCTGGTTCTTCTCTAAGAAGTGTATTTACTGTTGATTCAATTGTTCCATCTTCAAATGAATATACTACTAGATTATCTTCTCGGCCTTGATTTCTAGCTTCTTCGATAATACCAGCTGCAATTGATTTACCAGCATCGTCATTTGTGTAAAGAACACCAATTTTAGCATCATCAGAAAGTACTTCATCATTATTTTCGCCAAATAAAGCTTCATTTACAGCTCTAGCAAAAGCAATTCTTCCATCTGTTTTATAGATTGGTTGAACAGCGAAAATTGGGTTTCCTGGAGTATCTCCAAAGTATAAATTGTTTATACCTGTTGCAGCGTAAACCATTGGTACATGGTTTTCTAGCAAGTAAGGTAAAGTTGCACCTACTGTACCTGTTCCAACATGTCCAACTAATGCAAACACTTCGTCTTCTTCAACCAACGTTTTAGTGTTTGTTTGTCCAACAGCAGGATCAGTTTGATCATCATAAGTGACATAAACTATTTCTCTTGCACCTTCTGCGCGATTAGCGTTATAATCAGCAAAAACTGCTTCAATGGCTGCACTGAATGGCACGCCAACAATACCGAATGCACCAGTTTTTGATGCAGTGTTTCCTACTAATACTTCTGTGTCTGTAACACCTTGCACTAGACCAGCAGGAACTTCAGGTACATCATATTCTTCTACATCTAATTCAGGTAAATTTGAACCAGAATTACATGATACGATAGTCAATGATGCGACTAACATTAATACAAATAATAAAATCTTTTTCATTTTTTCTCTCCTTTTTTTTTAATATCTATAATAAACCTTTGGGTTATTATCAATTTTGTTCGCCTAAGTAGGCTTTCATAAGTTGATCATCTTTAATCAAATCTTTCGCTTTGCCTTCAAACTTAACTTTTCCTAATTCTAAAACATATGCATAGTCAGCGATTTTCAAAGTTTGATAAGCGTTTTGTTCTACAATGAGTATGGTTTTTCCTTCTTTTTTAATCTGTTTAACAATTTCAAATATATCTTTTACTATCAGAGGTGCTAAACCTAAGGAAGGTTCATCCAACAATAATAATTCTGGGTCTCCCATCAAAGCGCGACCTATTGCTAACATCTGTTGTTCTCCTCCTGAAAGAGTTGAAGCTTGTTGTTTTCTGCGTGCCTTCAAGATCGGGAAATAATCAAACACTTTTGTCAATAATCCATTGGTTCTTTGCTTTTTACTCAATGTTACACCATCAATAGTACTGGATTTTAAGCTATATGCTCCAACCAATAAATTTTCTTCAACAGTAAGTCCAGCTAAAATCATTCTACCTTCTGGTGATTGCATCACATTTTTAGCTGCAATTTTGTAGGGTTCATTATTTGTAATATCATTTCCATCTAACAGTATTTGCCCTGATGTTACTTTAACAGCACCAGAAATGGATTTAATCAATGTTGTCTTTCCAGCGCCATTAGCGCCAAGGATAGCAACAATTGTTCCGGTATCAACTGTCATAGATACATTTTTTACTGCTTTTACAATACCATAATCAACAACTAAGTTTTTTAGTTCTAATGTTTTCGTCACCTTACTCACCTCCTAAATATGCTTCTTGCACTTTAGGGTCTTTTTGTATTTCAGATGGTGATCCAATGGCTATTTTCTTTCCAAAAGAAATGGCACAAATTGTATCACAAACTTCCATCACTAATCCCATATCATGTTCAACCAAAAAGATTGTAAGATTAAATTCATCTCTTAAAGACAGGATAGTCTGAGCTAAATCTTTTGTTTCAGCATCATTTAAACCTGCTGCAGGTTCATCTAAAATAATGAGATTAGGTTTTGTCATTAAAGTACGAGCAAATTCTATTTTTTTCAACACGCCATATGGTAACCCATAAGGTAACGCATCTTTATAGACTAATATATCAAGTTTCTTCAAAACTTCTAAAGCTCTTGTTTTTAAAACCTTTTCTTCATATCTTATTTTTGGCAAATGTAATAATTGAGTAAAGAATCCAGAACTATAAAGAGAATGAGCTCCTACTAATAAATTATCTAAAACTGATAACTCCCAAACTAACTCTACGTTTTGAAAGGTTCTAACAATTCCTAAATTGATAATATCATGGACTTTAAAATCTAGTAAAGAATTCGTTTCATTATTATTATCATTATAATAGATATTGCCTTCATTGGGTTTATAAAATTGAGTAATACAATTAAATACTGTGGTCTTACCAGCGCCATTAGGCCCAATCAACCCAAAAATCTCACCTTTTTTTACATTAAAACTAAGATCATCTACTGCTTTCAAACCACCAAAATTCATTGTTAAGTGGGATAAAGAAAGATGTATATTAGAATTTTGTTCGACTTTCTTTCTTGACTCGATAATATCAATTTTTTTAATGTTATGAACTAATTCGTTCTCTTTTTCAGCTAAAAGATCTATTGATTGAACATTATCATCTTTTTTATTTTCAAGTTTAGCATCCCTAATGACACTCTCTAAGCTTTGGTTCTTTTCTTTAAGCCGATTCAAATCTATATCCATCTTTTTTATTAATGAGCTTTGTAATATATCTCTTTTAGATTTGATTTTACTGATTTTTTGTTCAATTTCTATGTTTTTTTGTTTAATTATATTTTTCGATTCTACTAATTCATTTTCTATTTTTTTTTCTATCTCTTTTTGTTTCTTTATTGTTTCTTCTTTATTTAAATCTCCCGTGTCAACTTTATTTAATAGTCGTTCTCTTTTTTGTCCAATTTGGTAATTTTTAAATGTTATTTCATTCTCATTAAATACTTTTTTCTTATTGAGTTTCAGTAATCTTTTTGTGTAATAAATGCGAAGAAATTGATTAATCGCATGTCTAATTATATCAATTAATCGTTTCATGATTTTGTCTCTCCTTTACTACGTTTTGATATCTTGCTTTTCAACTTAAATGAAAGTTTTTTGAAAAGCCCAATCAAACCATTAGGATAGTACATAATCACTAATATAATCAACCCACCGCTAATTACAAATGAAAAATTAGCAAATCGGCCTTGTGATATTAATGGTATTGATTGAAATACCATTAAATCTAAACCAAAGATTACAAATGTACCTATAAGTACACCCCATATCGATTTTGATCCTCCAACAACAACAGCAGCTAATATATTTAATGATATGGCTAATCCCCAAGTAGATCCCATCGAGAATTTTATATATGCCATATAAAAAATACCACCTATAACAGCATAAACTGTTGAAACCATAAAAGCTATTAATCGATATTTTACAACTGAAATACCCATCGCTCTGGCTGCGGAATCACTATTTTTAGCCGCTAATAATGCTCTACCTGTTGGACTATTAATTAAATTATAAGTTAGAATCATAGCTACAACTACAGCAATAATAATAATAAAAAATGTTTGATTGGTTGATAGTGATTGTCCAAATAAACGGAAACTACTAAAAGTTGTTCCTGAAACACCACCGGTGAACTTATCAAAGTTTTTAAAAAGTTCAATCATAATCTCAGATAATCCTAGGGTCACAATGGCCAAATACATTCCTTCAATTCTAAGGGATACAAAGCCAAATACTACACCAACCATTAATGCTAATATAATACCAATAAAGATCGCTAGTGCAAAAGGCATATTTAATACATCCATAACTGTATATAGCGCAAATGTTCCTATTGCAATAAATGAAGAAGTTCCTAGTGATGCCAATCCTCCATAACCAATCAACAACGCAAAACCAAGTGCAACTATAAAGTAAATCAATGTCTTAGCTGCTGAATCAACAAACGATACTGGTAAATAATTATTGAAAATTGGTATTAATGTTAAGACAAAACCAAATATTACAAAGCCAAAAAACGGATGTTTTGATATTCTTTTTAAGTGAAGTTTAATTTTTTCCATAAGCTAAACCTTCTTCGCAATCTTTTTACCAAATAATCCAAGTGGCATGATTAACACAACCAACATCACAAATAAGTAAAGCACTGTGTTACCCCATGGATTCAGGTAAGATGTAAATAAATTTTTGAAAAATGTTAATAATATGATACCAATAATTGGCCCATGAAAGGTTGAAAAGCCTCCTAATATAGCTGCGAAAAATGCTTGAACTTGAATAGCGATCATAAAGTAAACAGTCACATTTCCGAAAGTTCCTTTGTTTGATGATATTAAGATTGCAGCCAAAGCACCTAATCCTCCAGCAATTGCCCAACTCATGGCTGTAATAAATCTAGTATTAATACCCATCATTGAAGCCACATTTTCATTAGACGCGGTCGCTCTCACACCTAAACCCCATCTAGTGTATTTTAACATAATGAATAATGTCCCCAATATAATAAAGGATATTAAAAACCCTAATACCATATGATATTTAACAAAAATCCCAATACCTCTTAATCCCTCAACAGA
>JAQIBJ010000085.1 GCA_027859085.1 Mycoplasmatota bacterium | reverse complement strand
ATATTTTTGGAAAAAGATGAAAAAGAACCGAAATTTAGGTTTTATAATGAATACTTAGAAATCATCATAATATTAAACAATAAACCAAATAAATACTTAGATTTTTTATTGCCCAATATTAAAAGACTATTCAATTGAATCAATAAGTCAAAGATTGAGAAAAGCATTAAGTATTAATCAGTCTATAAGCCCTCATAAATGGAGACATACATTTGCAACTAGATATACAAATAAAAATGGCAACATGGAAGTTCTAAGACAGATTTTAGGCCAGTCTAGTCTTAAAACAACACAAAAATACTTGCATGTAAATAAAGACGCACTTCAACAAGAATATAGAAGATTATTTCAGTAAAATCAATCAATCTGCACTACGGTCATAACTGCACTACGGTCTTTATGAAAAATTCAATCATTTCCAAATAAAAAAAGAAGCGTTTTACCGCTTCTTTTGGCGTTTAATTGGCAGGGGTGACAGGATTCGAACCCGTACTAACGGTTTTGGAGACCGCTGTGCTACCGTTGACACCACACCCCTAATTTGGCCAACCTCTAAATTAGCCAAGTAACATTATCTAATATTTAAGAGAAATAGTCAAGTTTTTTTATTCTTTTTCTTGATTTGTTTTAATGATTTTTCTCCTTGTAAACTCTTCTCTTTCTTTTTCTTCAAGAGTATTACTAATAAATTTAATTTTTGATTGATAATCAGGGATAACAATATTTTCTAATGCATTAGCTCTTTTTCTTGCTTTACGTATAGCCTCTGCTAACCGATATAATGCATTATCGACTTCTGCTAGGATCAATAATAAATCTTTAACTTTTAAGAAACTTTTGTATGCATAGTCAAATTTAGTATTGGTGTTTGAAATACCATACTTTAAAGAAATCTTTTCTTTATGATAAATTACTTTAGGTATTTCAACCCCCATTACAGAGCGATATGTAATTTCTATATTGTCATCTATAGGGATTGCTTTAGCTATGTCATCAACAACACCAAGTGTAATATTCGCTTCTTGTAATGTGAAATAAGCTTTCTTAAAAACATCCGCTATTTCATCTCTTAACGAGCGAACATTTTCAATTTGACTCATCATTTCTCGAATCAAAATATTTCTTTTTTTATCCATCAATTCATAACCTAGCTGAGCTAGTTTAGTTGACTTATTAAGTGCTAATAAGTTTCCTTTTGTTGGAAAAACTTGTTTATTAGCCATTGTTAATTACCCTCTTTTTTTAACTCGTTAATAATAACTGAATCCTCAATGTTAAAGAAGTTTATTGCATCTTCATGATCATAAAATCTATCTAAAATCATTTCATCCGTTCTGTCTAACTGATCTTTTGGCAAGAATGATAATAATCTCCACCCTAAATCTAATGTATCAGTGATTGACCTATTTTTATGACCTTGAGAAATGAAATGCTCTTCAAACAATCGTCCGAATTCCATTAAATTTTTATCTGCTGGACTTAACTCATCTTCACCAATAACAGATGCTAAACTCCTAGCATCCATCACTTGAGCATATGATGCAAAGAGTTGATTCATAAGTGGTTGATGATCTTCTCTTGTATATCCAGAACCAATACCATCTTTCATCAAACGAGACAATGATGGTAAAACACCAATTGGTGGATAAATTCCTCTTTGATGTAATTCTCTATCCAAAACAATTTGACCTTCAGTAATGTAACCTGTTAAGTCAGGAATAGGATGAGTAATATCATCGTTAGGCATTGATAAAATAGGAATCTGAGTCACAGAACCTTTGGATGATTTAACGATGCCTGCTCTTTCGAATAATGATGCTAAGTCAGAATATAAGTACCCAGGATATCCCTTACGTCCAGGAATTTCTCCTTTACTTGAGGAGAATTCTCTTAAAGCTTCACAATAAGCTGTGATATCAGTCATCACGACTAAAACATGCGTATCTTTTTCAAATGCTAAGTATTCGGCAGCTGATAATGCACATCTTGGTGTTAATAATCTTTCAATAATTGGATCATCTGCTAAGTTTAAATACATCACTACTTTATCTGAAACACCGGCTTCTTCAAAAGATCTTTTAAAGTAATTTGCAACATCATGAGTCACACCCATTGCTGCAAATATAATCGCAAATTTTTCTTTTCTTTGGTCCGATAATTTTGCTTGTCTCACAATTTGAACAGCCAAATCATTATGAGGCATACCTGATCCAGAAAAAATAGGTAATTTTTGTCCGCGAATTAATGTCGTTAATCCATCAATACTTGAAATTCCTGTATTAATATAATCTCGTGGATATACTCTAGCAACCGGGTTAAGTGCAGACCCATTAATATCAAAATATCGATCGACATATACTGGTCCTAAATCATCTATTGGTTCACCAAGGCCATTAAAAACTCTACCTAGTATATTTTCTGATAAACCAATTTCCATTGGTTTGCCTAAGAATTTAATTGTTGTATTTTTTAAAGAAAGACTATGTGTGCCTTCAAAAACAAGGATAGCAACTAAATCACCATTGATTTCGACAACTCGGCCATGCCTAGTTGTTCCATTATCCAATTTAATTTCTACCATTTCTTCAAAGGCAATACCTTTAACATGATTTAAGAATATTAAAGGTCCATTGATTTCCTTTAAACCTATATATTGTAAATTCACAAGTGACCTCCTCTACTTGACTGAATGAAGTGCTTCATCAATCAATTTGTAGTAATTATCAAATAATACCAATTGGTCATTTGGTATATCGTATTTTACTTTAATCACTTTATCAAAAATATTCGTTTTTAACAACAAACTAAATGCTTTACCTTGTTTAATAATTATTGAAGCTTCTTTATACAAATAAAGAATCAAATTCATCATCATTAATTGTTTTTCTAAAGGCACAAAAGTATCATCTTTATGAAAAGCATTTTGCTGTAAATAACCTACGCGAATGACCCTTGCAATTTCCAAAAGCAACTTTTGATCCTCTGGTAATACATCTTTACCAATCAACTTCACGATTTCCATTAACTTATTTTCTTCAGCTAATATTTTAATAAATTGTTGTCTAGATTCTAAGAATTCAACACCAACTTGCTTGTTATACCATTTAGATAGATCACTAATGTATTCAGAATAACTTTGGTTCCAGTTAATCGCTGCATAATGTCTAGCATAAGCAAGTTCTTTATCAAGCGCCCAAAAACAACGCACAAAACGTTTTGTATTTTGTGTCACTGGTTCTGAAAAATCTGAACCTTGAGGTGAAATTGCACCAATGATAGATACTGAACCTTTTCTATCACTCATGGTATTCATATAACCAGCGCGTTCATAGAATTGAGCAATTCTACTTGGTAAATATGCCGGAAATCCTTCTTCAGCTGGCATTTCTTCTAAGCGTCCACTGATTTCTCTTAAAGCTTCAGCCCAACGACTAGTCGAATCCGCCATCACAGCCACATGGTATCCCATGTCTCTGTAAAATTCAGCAATTACCACTCCAGTGTATATACTGGCTTCTCTCGCAGCCACAGGCATATTTGATGTGTTTGCGATTAAAACAGTTCTCTCAATTAATGGTCTATTTGACTTTGGATCAATTAATTCTGAGAATTCTTCCAATGTTTGTGTCATTTCATTACCACGTTCACCACACCCAACATAGACAATAATGTCAGCGTCACACCATTTAGCAAATTGATGTTGCATCATGGTTTTACCTGTACCAAAGCCTCCAGGAACACCTGCAGTACCACCCTTAGCAATCGGGAATAAAGTATCGATGACTCTTTGCCCACTTATAAGGGGAATAGATAAAGGTAATCTTTCTTTAGTTGGTCTAGGTTTTTTAATTGGCCAACGTTGTATCATATTTAGCTCGTGTTTATTACCGTGCTTATCTTCTACAACAACCAAAACATCTTTTAATTTATATGAGCCATCTTTTTTAACTTCTTTCACTTCACCTTCAATACCACTTGGTACTAAAAGACGATGTGTAATTAAAGTTGTTTCTTCGACTTCACCAAAAACATGACCAAAATTGATTTTATCACCTTTTTTTACCAAAAAGTGAACTTCCCATTCTTTGTCATAATCTAGGGTATCAACATTGGTTCCTGCTTTAATAAACTTCCCATCTTTTTCATAGATTTTATTTAACGGTCTTTGAATACCATCAAAGATATTGGTTAACAATCCTGGACCTAATGTTACAGAAATCGGTTCACCAGTTGAAATAATCTCTTCTCCAGGTTTCAAACCTACAGTTGATTCATAAACTTGAATAACTGTAAATTCTTCACTGATAGAAATTACTTCACCAAGTAATTTATCATCTCCAACAAAAACCATTTCCATAATTTGGAAATCTGTAGAATTCTTAACTTTTATAACTGGACCATTAATTGAATATACTTTATTCATAAAAACACCTCTTAATGACTTGCTGCTAATTTTGAATGCTCATATAACCATTGTTTCTTTTGTTCTAACCTCGTGTCAATCGTTTGATCAGTCATCACACCGAGTTTAAAACATAACACAGAAAAACCACCGATTTCGATTTCAGAAATCTCTTTGATTGTATAAGTACCTTCATAGTTATCCTCAATGATTTTTTTCAATGTCTTATCATTTTTCATGATTCTAAATTCAACTTTTTCAGAACAAAAGTCTGAACCTATACTTAAAATCTGTTTTTTCATTAAAGATTCATATTCTTTAGTTTTATTGAATCCTGCTAATTTTTCATGTACCTCATGAATAATTGAACTTAGTAATTGACTTCTTCTTTCCATGATTTCTTTTGAATATTCTGTTTTTACCATATTCATGTTAGCTGTAAAATCAGAATTTAATTCACTCAGCTCAATATCTAAACCTCTAAAAATCTTTTTATGAATTTCTTTGTCCACTCTTTCGACAGAACGTTTTTTTTCTTGTTCGATTTCCTCTTTTAATTGATTGATCTTTTGATCTGCTTTTTCATTAATGTATCTTGAAAAATTTCTAAAAAGGTCGTCATTATTATAATATGGCATTATTTCACCTCACAGTTTGATGCCGATGGCGTCACTAACGTATTCATCTATTGAAACACCAATTTTTTTACCGCCATGACGATCAGGTATCTCAACGATTAAAGGTCTTTTTCTTTTTAACTTCAATTCCGAAATTACTTCTGGACATAAATCAACCAAATTTGTTGTGATTAACAGAATACCAACACTTTTATCATGTAGTACTTTTTCAATTTCTTGTAATACTTTATTTCGCTCATGTTCAATAACGCCTTCTATTCCTACAAGGCGCATTCCCATTAACGTATCCTTATTGTCTGTTATTAAGAAGAATTTCATTTTATCACTCTAAACTATAATTTGTTGATAATTAAAATTGAAATCAAAAGACCGTAGATTGCAACACCTTCACCTAAGGCAACAAAGATCAATGATTTACCGAAGTTTTTCTCATTTTCAGAGAAAGCACCAATTGCTGCTGGAGCTGCTGCTGCAACGGCAATACCTGCGCCAATAGATCCTAAACCAGTTGCTAAAGCTGCACCTAAGAATCCTAAACCTTGGGCAATTGAACCGACAAGCTCACCAGCTACTGTTGGAGCTGCTTCTGCAGCAAATAAACTTGTTCCACTTAATTGCCATGCGAACACAAATAGTATTAACGCAAAAAATAAAGATATATGCGTATATAATCTTTTTCTTGTTGATTTTAAAGTTGCTTTTCCTGAAAACACTTTAACCAAAGGCAATACAATTAACCCGACCATTACTAATGGCACTATAATTTCTAAAATACTTAACATTGTCAAATCCTCCTAAAATTACTCATTATATTTGAAAGGAATACCATTTCCTTCAAAATACCTTGAAAACATTTCATAAAACTCTAATCTTAAAACTTGAATCCCAACAATTAATCCTTCAAGCCCCATTACAAATAAATTACCAAAAATAAATACCAAAGTAGCACTAAATGGACTACCCATCATTTCCATAATTGAGAAGACAACTAACATCATCCCAGCATGTGCTAATACAAACCCTCCAACACGTAAAAAAGACATCGTATTCGTGATATATGATAAGACAGTTTCAAAGGTTTCAAAGAATGCTTCTACAAAGAAACCACCAATTCCATCAGGAAACAAATGATGTCCTTCTATTAATCTTTCCAAAGGTTCTTTAAACAAGATTAACGTAAGTGGTATAACTGCAAACGGAATTATAAATAAAGGTTGTAATAAACTAATATCTGTTAAAAACATAAATCCTACAGCAGTTAAAACAAAACCATAGAATACAAAACCGGCCACCCCATTAGGTGAAAAGAATACTAGTGCATAACTTTTTCTTTTTAAAGCTGTTCTGATATTCAGTAGCATTGTCGTCAAAATAATGATTGAACCTAAAACAACTGTCCCAATTAATAGAGTCATTGTGAAATCAGCATTCATTACATACAATGGTAAAAACGAAATACCCAAGGACTCATATATTGGAGCTATCAAGCCGTGCTCCCCGAAAACAGAATCAAATATTAAACCAAAGAATGCTGAACTAATACCAATTCGCACACCAACACCAGCTAGTTGCATACCTTTCCATTTTAATAAACCAAAACTTAGTAACGCTAATAATAAACCTTG
>JAQIBJ010000038.1 GCA_027859085.1 Mycoplasmatota bacterium | reverse complement strand
TCATAAATTAAATTGAATCCCATTTTTGGATAGTCATTGGTTTGGTCATACCATTCTTTAATCTCTTCAATTAACAAGGTGTTTTGTTCAAGCACACGATGATAATCTAAATACATGACTTTTGATTCATCCACTAAATCTAAAATGGTATTATGTTTTTCTGTCATAAACGGAAGGTATCGACTCAGTCTATCCAACTCTTCTCTGTCCTTTAATTTGGATAAATCATCTTTGACCATATTGATAGATTCATTTGATAAATCAGTGACTTTAAGCTTTTCTTGAATCTTGTTTTCAAGATGTTCATATTCTTCATCTGTATAGAAAAAGTCTGTCATTGGCGTTAATCTAAAAGATGGAACTGTGTCTATTGAACGTTGAGTATCTAAATCAAAAGTTTTGATAACTTCAAGTTCATCGCCAAAGAAATCTAAACGAAAAGGATTGTCTGAATTTATTGGGAAGATATCTAGTATACCGCCTCTTAACGCGAAATCACCAATCTTCTCTACGGTATATTGATGATTATATCCGTAATTAATTAGACGGTCTTTCAATGCATCTAGTGAATAGGTCTCGCCTTTATGCAAAGTTATCATTGCGTTCTTCCATTTAGTTTGTGAGAACTGAGGCTTAAGAACTCCATATAGATTTGTAATCACAACTCTTGGTTTATTGTTCATCAGTTTATCGATTGTATTGATTCTTTCTAAACGGAACTCACTTGAGGAAACCAATAACTCATTGGTTAAAAACTCATCTTGAGGATAGAAATTGATTTCGTCTTTTTCTAAGACTCTACTTAATTTATCGTAGATTAATTGTGAAGTGTATAAGTTTGGTGTGACAATAAAGAAATTTTGATTTAATTGTTTATACATTGACAAAAGAACCAATAAGGCATTATCTTCATTGGTATTATTGATATAGATATTTTGTTTTTGAGTCAGTTTTCCTTTGATGGTTTTTAAAGTTTTGTGTTTGCTTAAATGTTCTAAGACTTGTTTCATATATGCCTCCTGGTCCACGTCGTTTTAGCGAGTCATAAACTCGCTAGGGTATGTTCTATTCAAATTATTTTTTACTTTGTATTTTATATGCACTTGCTAATATCCATTTTCTCGGTATAAATTTAATGATAAATTTTAGCAATTTCATTTTAAATCCAGGGACAATGATTTTTTTGCTTTTATGGATACCTTTAATAATCAAACGAACACATTTCTTAACATCCATACCTTTTATTTTTTGGTCTGCACCAGCCACTTTACCAAACTCTGTTTTGATTGGTCCAGGCGTGACTGTTAAGACATTGATAGGAATGTTTTGTTTTTTTAATTCATAGTCAAGGGATAATGAATAACTTGTGACATAAGATTTTGTTGCGGCGTAGCATGCAATTTTTGGCGTTGGTAAAAATGAAGCAAGTGAACTGACATTGACGATTTTACCTTTTTTCATATGATCTATTGCAAACTTTGTTAGTTTATGAAGTGAGATGATATTTAACTCAATCATCTCAATTTCTTGTGAAGTGTCAATATCTTTTGAGTGACCAACTTTTCCAAATCCAGCATTATTAATAAATAAGTCTATTTCATATTGCTTTAGTTGTTCTATTAAGTTTTGAAATTGTTTTGAATCATTTAAATCAGACTGAATAACAATCACATCTTGATCTTTGATTTTTTCTTTAATTTCTTTTAAGCGATCGATTCGCCTTGCGACTAAAATTAAGTCGTAGTTCAACGCAACCAATTGAAAAGCGAGTTCCCTTCCAATACCGCTTGATGCTCCCGTAATAAAAGCTCTCATTTTTTACCTCCACGTATAGTGTCTTTAATATTATAACATGTGTATTAAAGTTATCACAAATGATTTAGAACTTTGTTTAAATATCAATTGACAACGCTTACATAATTAAGTATAATGTGAGTGTAATTTTTTAACGCACAGAGGCGCAAATAATCGGTATTTTACATAGAATTCCTTTAGGCAAAGGTATGTGAGAGAAGGGTTTAGTTGCCGAAAGCAAAAACCTGCCTATGGGTGAGTTGCTTGATATTTAAACAAAAGGTTTAAATATTGCCATATTATTATTATGGAGAGCTGTTATATTTTCTTAAATATAACGGCTTTTATTTTTAATTACGGAGGTTAAAAATGAATCAATTAACAATTCAACAATTAAATGTTGGAGATAGTGCGTCGACTAAAAAGGCATTTACTGAAAAAGATGTGTTGACATTCGCAGAAGTTTCAAGTGATTATAATCCTGTCCATGTGGATCAAGAGTATTCAAAAGAAACCATGTTCAAAAAACAAATTGTACATGGAATGCTTGTGGGTTCTTTGTTCAGTGCGATTTTTGGTGTTCAAATGCCTGGGTTAGGTAGCATTTACACCAAACAATCTTTAAAATTTACAAAACCAGTATATTTTGGTGATGAAATTGAAGCCACTGTCACTGTCAAAGAAATGATAATCGATAGAAACAGAGTTATTTTTGATTGTGTGGCTAAAAATCAAAATGGTGATGTGGTTATTATTGGAGAAGCAACAATTATGCCACCAAAGGACTCAGACAATGCATAAATTTATTGACGGAGAAATTTTTAAGACATTATTAAAAGATGGTATGAATATTCATGTTGGTGGATTTTTAACCAATGGTTCACCAGAAACATTAATTGATTTGGTGGTTGAATCAGGGGTTAAAGATTTAACGATTATTTGTAATGATGGTGGATATGAAGGCAATGGTGTTGGCAAGATGATCAATCATGGCCAAGTGAAAAAACTGATTGCGAGTCATATCGGAACCAATCCTGATGTGGGTCGATTGATGAACGAAGAGAAACTCATTGTTGAACTTGTTCCTCAAGGTACCTTAGTTGAACGTATTCGTGCTTATGGTGCAGGTCTTGGTGGAATATTAACTCCAACAGGACTGAATACTTTAGTTCAAGAGGGCAAAGACGTCATTCAAGTTAAAGGAAAAGATTATTTACTAGAAGAAGCGTTGGGCGCAGATATGGCATTAATCGGTGGGGCTATTGCCGATGAATATGGCAATCTTAAATATAAAGAAACCATGAGAAACTTTAATCCGATGATGGCAACGGCTGCTGAAATAGTCGTTGTTGAACCCGTTAAGGTTGTTGAAGTTATTGATCCTGAGAATGTGATTACGCCACATCCTTTCGTTGATTATATATTAGGTGGTGAACAAGATGAACGATAAACAAATCATTGCTTCACGTATTGCGATGGAATTAAAAGATGGGGATTTAGTAAATCTTGGTATTGGTATTCCAACACTTGTTGCTAATTATGTGCCAGAAGATAAAGAAATCATCTTTCAGTCAGAAAACGGTATTATTGGCTTAGGCGCTGATAAAGGTGAAGACTGTAGTATTGTAAATGCTGGTGGGATGAAAGCATCTATTTGCAAAGGTGGGGCTTTTATTGATTCTGCAACGTCATTTACGTTTATACGTGGTGGTCATATAGATATTACTGTTTTAGGGGCTTTAGAAGTTGACCAAGAAGGATCGATTGCATCTTGGATCATACCTGGAAAATTAGTACCTGGTATGGGTGGTGCAATGGATTTGGTCACTGGTGCAAAAAGAGTGATTATTGCCATGAGACATACCAATAAAGGCAAAGTTAAAATATTAAAGAAATGTCGCTTGCCATTAACAGCGTTTAAACAAGCGAATTTAATTGTCACAGAAATGTGCGTTATGGAAGTTAAAAAGGATGGATTACATTTATTAGAAGTGAATCCAGCTTATACGATAGAAGAAGTCATGAATGCAACGGATGCAGAATTGATTATTGATGAAGTCAAACCGATGAAGGGGATAGAAAATGAAAACAATGCTTAGAATAAGAATGTCTACACATGATGCTCATTACGGCGGTAATTTAGTAGATGGTGCAAGAATATTAGGTTTATTTGGCGATGCAGCTACAGAATTATTGATTCGTAATGATGGTGATGAGGGGCTATTTAGAGCTTATGAAAAAGTGGATTTTTTAGCACCTGTTTTTGCAGGAGATTTCTTAGAAGTTGAAGCAGTGATTTTAGAACAAGGCAATACATCTAGAAAAATGGAATTTAAATGTTTTAAAGTCATAGAACCAAGAACGGATATATCTGATAGTGCTTGTGATGTACTGGACAACAAAATACTAACGACACACGCCATAGGAACATGCATTGTTCCCAAGGACAAGCAAAGAAATGAATAAGTTAATTATTACATGTGCCATTAGTGGGGCTGAGGTTTTAAAAGAACATAACCAAGCAGTTCCATATACTATTAATGAAATGGTTAATGAAGCAAAAACTGCTTATGCAGCTGGCGCTTCTATTATCCATTTACATGCACGCTTAGATGATGGTAGGCCCACGCAAGATAAGAAGAGATATTCTGATATCATCAAAGCCATTCATAAAGAATGTCCTGATTTAATCATTCAAGTGTCAACGGGTGGTGCTGTTGGTATGAGTGTTGAAGAACGCTCGGATGTATTAAACTTAAAACCTGAGATGGCCACATTAGATTGTGGAACATTAAACTTTGGTGGCGATGAAATATTTATTAATACTGAAAATAACATTATATATTTTGCAAACAAAATGCATGAATTAAATGTAAAATATGAAATGGAATGTTTTGAAAAAGGCCATATAGATATGACAAAAAGACTGATAAAAAAAGGTATTATTAAACCACCTTTCCATTATAGTTTTGTGCTTGGGGTCACCGGTGGTATGACAGGGGAAGAAAGAGATTTTATATTTTTAAAAGAGTCTTTACCTGAAGAAGCAACTTATAGTGTTGCAGGAATTGGAAGGTATGAATTTAGTCTTGCAGAACTTGCGATTAAACACGGAGGACATGTTCGTGTTGGCTTAGAAGATAACATCTATTTAGAAAAAGGTGTCTTGGCAAGTTCCAATGCAGATTTAGTGAATAAAGTTGTAGAACTTGCAAAAAATTATAAGAGAGAAATCGCGTCACCTAGCGAAACTCGCCAAATACTTAGAATGGAGGAATAACATGACAGATATAAATAAATTCGGAACACATAGAGTCATTTATCCTTTGGGGACATTGCCTCAAAGTGCAGAAAAAATAGACAATCAAATGGTGTGTTATGACAATGAAATATTATGTGAAGTGGAAACTTTGAATATTGATTCTGCTTCGTTTACTCAAATTAGAGAAGTATGTGAAGATGATTATGATAAAATTGAAGAAATGATTTTAGACATCGTTCATACAAAAGGAAAACTACAAAATCCTGTCACAAGAAGTGGTGGGATGTT
>JAQIBJ010000013.1 GCA_027859085.1 Mycoplasmatota bacterium | reverse complement strand
ATGGATGAAGATACAACGGTGAAAATCGGAATATAAAATTGAACCGCCCTGTACGGTTCCGTATGCAGGGTGGTGTGAGAGGGACTAAATAAAATAATTATTTAGTCTCTACTCGTTTATAAAATATTATTTTTCTTGAGGATAATAGAAGTTCCAACTATCTCTTATTTGATCCATTTGTTTTAAAATAGATAAAGTAACTTCATGAGAGACATTATCACTTTCTAATTTTCCTGCTTTGATGCAATCAATGGCTTCTTTAATTTCGTATTCAAAACCATTTACATCATGTGGTATTTCAATATGTTTGATAAGGTTATTATTAATATCATATACTTTAGCTGATTCTGTTTCATGAAGACCTTCGATGACAATCTTACCTTTAGTTCCTTTAATAGTTGCTAGAAGTGGTCTTTCTTCATTGATAGCAGCTCTTAAAATCGCTTTCCCTTCATCATATTGATATTCTATCGTTTCTGATGCATCAACATCAGTTTTGTACATTTTTACTGTTGATTCAATATTTTTTGGTTCACTCATAAAAATATTTGCGAACGTAATTGGATATATACCAACATCTAATAGAGCACCACCACCAAGTTTAAGTTGGTAAAGTCTGTGTTCAATAGGATTGTTAGGGTTAAAACAAAAATCCGCTTCTAGTAATTCAATTTTACCAATAATACCATTATCAACTTGTTTTTTAACTTCTTGTATCACTGGTAGAAAACGCGTCCACATGGCTTCCATAATAAAAACATTCTTTTCTTTTGCCTTTTTAAACACTTTTTCAGCAAGTTTTGCATTAATGGTAAATGGTTTTTCACAAAGAATATTCTTATTGTAATCTAAAGCATCCATCATTTGATCATAATGAAAAACGTGTGGTGTTGCTATATAGATCAAATCAATATCTTTATCTTTATAAAGTTCCTCATAAGAACCGTAAGCTTTTTTGATATTATGTTGATTTTTAAATATTTCAGCTTTTTCAATACTTCTTGATGCGATTGCATGCAATTCTCCATCAATCAACTGACTATTATTAACTGCTTCACTAAATTTTTTGGCGATGTTTCCAGCGCCGATAATTCCTATTTTAATCATTAAAATCGCCCCTTTTATTTTATAAATTGACTGATATGATTTATACTATTTTCTATAGCTTTATGAACAGCTTTAGTTGAATCTTCATAATCTTTGTCTTCTATTTCGACACAACCACATAAATCATATCCTGTCTTATTTAATTCCTTAACAAATAATGCCCAATCAATACCGCCTTCACCTGGTATTTTAGGTTTCATATAATTTAGAGGTTCGGTGAATATTCCGTATTCATCCAGTTTTTCCTCAAGGAGTTTAATGTCTTTAAAATGAATGTGAAAAATACGATCTTTAAATTCATATAGCGGTTTAATGTAATTGATTCTTTGAAAATATAGATGAGAAGGATCATAACTTAACCCAAAATATTTTGATGGTATTATTTCAAACATTTTCTTCCAATTGTGTGGACTACTTGCTAAATTTTGCCCACCCGGCCATTCATCAGTTGTAAAATACATCGGACAATTTTCTATGCCAACATAGACTTTGTGTTGTTCAGCATAATTAATTATTTCAGGCCAATATTGTTTGAATAATTCAAAATTATCTTTGTCTGATAAAAATTGATTTTTTCCAATAAAAGTTGAAATACGATTTACTTTTAAAACAGTTGATGCTTTAATAAGTTTTTTTATATGTTCTATATATATTTTGCGTTTTTTTCCATCTTTATCTAAGGGATTAGGGTAGTAACCAAGTGCTGATATTTCTATATTTTTACTTTTTGCATACTCAAGTATATGTTTAACATATGATTCGTCTAAGCGGTCAATGTCAATATGAGTAACTCCAGCATACCGTCTTGATTTTTTTTCTTTAGGCCAACACGCAAGTTCGACTGCTTCATAACCATATTTACTGGCGATATCGATGACCTCTTCATATGTATTGTCAGGTAAAATAGCGCTTAGTAAACCTATTTTCATATTCATCACTCCTCTATTTTAACCCATTGTCTATTCTTTGCACTTTGATATATTTTATCGCATAATATCATTTGTCTTAATCCGTCAGAAAATGTGGCATAATGTTTAATTTCTGGTTGATTATATACCTCTTTAAATACTTGTTTTATAGCGTCAGGAAAACCTTCAGTATGACCAGCAGGGTAGTCAATAGCTGAAGCAGCATCTCCTGTGATTGATAAGTCTTTTGGAAT
Source organism: Mycoplasmatota bacterium (assembly GCA_027859085.1). Lineage (GTDB taxonomy): Bacteria > Bacillota_I > Bacilli_A > Izemoplasmatales > Hujiaoplasmataceae > Hujiaoplasma. The sequence continues at coordinate 65,366 of JAQIBJ010000013.1, read as the reverse complement.
AACTTTGTTTGCTTCATCCCGATAACCAAGGTAAATGTTTTCTAAATCTTTTAAAGACCATTTGATAGAAGCCTTTGTTCCTGATATCTCAATATTAAGATTATTTTTATTACCAGCTGACATTTGTGAAATGGTTGAACTACCAATTGCACCATTATCAAATTTGAACAATAATAACGCAATGTCTTCAGTGTCAATTTCAACTTCTTTATATTCTTGATCTATACTTTTAGAAAATGATTCAACATTTCCAATCGGTTTTTTTCTTTTTGGATACTGAGTTTTGAATTCAGCTAATACTTCAGTTATTCTTAAACCAGTAAGATACTCTACCAAATCCATCCAATGAGAACCTATATCAGCTACAGCTCTAGTTAATCCTGACTCTTTAGAGTTTAAACGCCATGAGTAATCAGTATCAAATAATAGCCAATCTTGCAAATATGCACCACTAATAGATATAACATCACCAATTTCTTTCGAATGGAGAATATTCTTTATGTGAATATTTGTAGGATAAAGACGATTATGAAAATTCACAGCATTAATTAACTTTTTATCTTTAGCAAGTTTAGTTAATTTTTCAGCTTCTTCAACAGTAAATGTCATTGGTTTTTCAAGTATGACATTTATATTGTTTTCAAGCGCAAATTTAGCGATTTCAAAATGAGTGTTATTTGGAGTGCAAATATGAATAAAATCCAAATCTAATTCCTTTATCATTGTTTGATAATTTTCATATGCGTGCTCAATATATAGATTTTTTGCTTTCTTTTCTGCATCAAATCGATCGCTTAACGCAATTACTTCTACATTTCCTAATCTTCTTAAGTTTTCAATATGTGCAATGCCTATAAAACCAGCACCGACAATTCCTGTTTTAAATTTCTTCATTAAAAGCTCCTTTATTTATAATAATATTAAACGTTTACATAGGTATTATACATTCTTAAAATAATAAATGCAACGCAAATAGTGATATAATCAGAAATATTGATAAAATTTATATGTAAATCTTGACAGAAAATTATCGTATGATATAATATTTTTGTAAACGATTACAAAATTATTTTATTAGAAATTGAGAGTAATGTTATGAATATAAAAAAAATAGCCGAAATTTGCGGATATTCTGTTGCAACGGTTTCCAGAGTTATCAATGATGATTCAAGAGTTGCAGCTTCAACCAGAAAAAAAGTTTTATCTGTTATAGATAAATATAATTTTGTTCCAAATATTACTGGTCGAAGTTTAAGAACTCAAAAATCAAATAGAATCCTTGTTTTACTTCCCACTATGGCTAATCAATTTTACACGACAATTATTCAAGGTATTGAAGACACAGCTGATGAACACGGATATGCAACTTTGGTTGCTGTCAGTAATTTAGAAGAAAGTAAAGAATTGAAATATCTTCATATGTTAAGAATGAATCATGTCGATGGATGTATTAGCTTTTTTAATACTTTAGATGCAGATTATATTACTCAATTATCAAAAAAATATCCTTTTGTTCAATGTTGCGAACTGACTATTGGTGCAGAAGTTTCTCATGTAGTTATTGATAATGAAAAAGCAATTTATGATGTTACTTCAGAATTTATTGAAAACAATCATAAAACGATTGCATTTATTAGTGGGAACTATTATAAATATTCTGAAATAAGTAGAGAAAGTGGATTTATAAAAGCACATTTAGATCATAATTTAAAATTAGATAAAAGTTTAATTGTGAAAAGTTTTTATCGTTATACAGATGGTGCGGAAGCAGTGAAAAAAATATTTTCCAGAGATAAAACACCAACCGCTATAGTTTGTGCATCAGATTCATTAGCTTTAGGTGCAATTAGCGAGTTGAAAAGAATGGAGATAAATGTTGGTGAAGAAGTGATGGTTATTGGTTTTGATGACACTTCAATTACTGAGTTTTATAAGCCTTCAATTTCTTCTGTATCACAACCAAGATATGAATTAGGGAAAGAAGCCTTTGATTTGATTTTTCAAAAGTTGAATAATATTGATGCTACAAACAAAAAAGTGATTTTACCACATCGTATTATTCATCGGGAATCAACGGGCTATTAAAATAGTTATTTATTAATGCTGTGTTCAACATAAGTGTTGATAATAGAAAATAATGATTGTTAAAAATTAAAAAGTTTGGTAAAATATTATTGCCAAACAGAAGCACGGAATAATAATCTTTTGATTAAATGTCTTTAATCAACCAGCTTGATAACCGAGTTTCTGTTTGGCGACGAATCTTAACCTTCAAGCTGGTTGCTTAAGGACATTTTTTAGGAGAATACCAAACATGATTGAAACTAGTATGACCAAAGATATAATGCCACTCATCAATGCTTTATGTGCGGATGAATATAATGATTTATTAAAGACCATGATGGCTAATCAAGATGCCGTTAATGAAGCAGCTGATGCACTTGTAAAGATTATCTTCCGAGAAAGAGCATTATCAGCTAACTTAGTAAAATATGGTAAAACTAAGAATGGTAGCCAAAGGTATTTAGATAAAGAAACAGCTAAAACAAGTTCTATATCTAGTAAATCAATTGTAAAATATACAAAGAAAACTTATAAGCAGTGGTCTGATTACATCAGATGTATGCTTTATGGTCTATCTTTACGTCAGATAGCTATAGAAGTTGGTATATCAAAAACGACCGCCTTTAACTGGCGTCATAAGATTATAAAAGCAATGGCTGAATATGAAGCGGAAAGCCAATTAAGTGGTGATATTCAAATAGATGAAACCTACTTTTTACTTAATTTAAAAGGGCCTTGGCATAATAAAAGTATGCCAAGGAGACCGAAAAAACGGGGGAGAGCAGGTGTTCAACGAGGTTTAAGTAATGAACAAGTGTGTGTATTAATCGCTATAGATGAAACAGATCAAGTACTAACTAAGATAATCGGTCAAGGGAATCCCCTTGCAGAAGATATCTATGAATCTTTAGATACTAAAATTGTAAATCACAGTAGAATTACCACGGACAGTAAATCAGCTTATAAAGAAGTCTCTAAGAATTTAGCATGTGAATTACATCAAATACCATCTGGAAAACATAAGTTGGGTGATTACAATCTAGGTGTTATGAATCAATATCACAGTGAATTGAAATCCTGGTTTAAAAGATTCAAAGGTGTTTCGACAAAGCATCTTGAAGGATATTTAATGTGGTTTAGATTCATGAAGAGTCTAAATTACAAGTTAGAGTTTAACCAACAAGAAAAATTTATGCTTCAATATGCTATTTCAACTGAAACTATGATAAAAAATAAAGATATATCTGAAAAACCATTTCCTGTCGATATATTTAAACCATATCAACACTTATGTTGAACACAGCTTTTATTAATTAATAATAAATATAATATAATTTAGGAGGAGAAAAAAAGAATGAAAAAATTAATTGCTTTATTTTTGACGTTATTTGCTGTTGTTGCCTTAGCGGGTTGTAATGGTGGAAGCGATTCAAAAGAAATCGCTGTAATCATGCCAAGTGCAACTCATGGTTTCTTAGGCGAAAGTATCCAACATGCTCAAGCCGGAACTCAACGTCTTGCTGAGGAATATGGTTACGATTATCAATTCTTGACTTCAGACGATGTTGTTCAACAAGCTCAAGACATTGAAAAAGTTATCGCTGATGGTGTTGACGTAATCGTCTTATGGCCACATAATGGTGACGAAGTTAAATCTGCTGCTCAAGAAATCTTGGATGCAGATATTCCATTAATTATTTATGACAGACTTATTACAAACTTTGATGAGATGGCAGAATTAATGGGAGACAATGATACAATTGGTGAAGAAACTGGTGAATATTTCAATGATTTCTTTGCAACTGAATTAGCTGCAGGTGAAGTTGATATTCTTGAATTTAAGGGAGACAACTCAACTGTTCCTACCCAACGTTCTGATGGATTTTGGAGTACAGCAGATGCTAACTTCAATTTAGTTAACGAATGGTCAACTGGATGGAGTAAAGACACTGCTCAAGGTCAAATGGAAACGTTTTTAACTGCATCTGACCAAGCAACCGTTGAAGCAATCAAAGGTATCTTTACTCATGATGCTGAAGTTGCTGCAGGTGTATTGGCTGCATTAGAAGGATATGATGGAAGCTTTGATATTTCTGGAATCGAATTAGTATCAGCAGTAAGTGCTCCAAGAGAATTACTAAACTTATTTGATCACTATGAAGATTTAGGAATCAAACAAGTTACTTTCTCATTCTCACCAGCAATGGTTGTAGAAGCTATCCAATTAGGTATTGATGTACTTGAAGGAAACACTGTAGAAGGCTTATACTTAGTTGATACAGAAATGGTTGACAATACTAACTATGAAACTTTCATGGAAGGTGCAGTCTATACTTTAAGATATTCTTTAGACGAAGAATAAATTCTAATTTATTAGTCGGTTAGAATTTTCTAACCGACTAATATTTTATTAATGGGTGTGTTAAAATGATAGTAGAATTTAAAAATATTTATAAAAATTTTAATGCTGTTAAAGCTTTACAAGATGTCTCGTTCACTATTGGAGATAGTGAAATACACGGCTTATTGGGCGAAAATGGCGCAGGAAAAAGCACCTTAATGAATATTTTGGGTGGCGTATTACCTCCAACAAGCGGAACTATTATTATAGATGACGTTGAATACAAGTCTTTGAATCCAACCCAAGCAAATGAGCTGGGAATAAATTTTATTCATCAAGAATTAAATTTAGTCAATGATTTAAAAGTCTTTGAAAACTTATATATTAATCGAGAAGTTACAAAATATAAATTTTATTTAGATAAAAATTATATGATAGAAAAATCGTATGAAATCTTTAAAAGGATGAATGTCTCTATTGATCCGAAATTACATGTAAGAGAATTGGATACATTACAAAAGCAACTTGTTGAAATAGCAAGGGCTATTTTATTTGAGTCTAAACTCATCATTATGGATGAGCCAACGACTGCTTTAACAAACACAGAAATTGAAAATCTTTTTAAAATTATGAGGGATTTAAAAGAACAGGGTATTAGTTGTATCTATATTTCTCATAAAATGCCTGAATTATTTACTATTTGTGATAAATATACAGTCTTAAGAAATGGTGGATTTATTGAATCAGGTGATTTTAAAGATATTGATGAAAATAGAGCCACTGAATTATTAGTGGGAAGAAGTATTATTGAAGAGAAAGATATTCATAAAAAACAATTAGATAGTGAAGCTGTTTTTGAAGTTAGAAATTTTACTTGTGAACCCTTTTTTAGAGATATTAGTTTTACGTTAAAAAAAGGTGAAGTTATATCTATTACAGGTTTGTTCGGTGATGGACGCGGAGAATTAAGCGAAGCTTTATTTGGGGCTAGAAAGTTAGATTCTGGACAAATACTTAAAGACGGGAAGCCACTTTCGTTGTCTTCAATAAGAAAAGTTATGAAGTCCGGGGTTGGAATGATTCCAAGAAATAGGAAAGAACGTTCAATAATCAAGGATATGAATATTCTAGATAATGTTTCAATGGCGAATTTTAATGCAAAACATAAAAACCCTATAATATCTGATAAGGAAGAATTAAAACGTTTTAGTCAAAACCAAAAAGTAACCAATATTAAAGTTGGGTCACCAAAAGATTCCATTACCTCTTTATCGGGAGGAAACCAACAAAAAGTAGTTTTTGCTAGGTGGTTTGAATTAAATTCTGATGTATATATTTTAGACAATCCAACTCAAGGTATTGATGTAGGCGCAAAATTCGAGATATATAAATTAATTTATGATTTAACTGATAAAGGAAAATCTGTTATTATCTTTACTTCCGAGTTTCCTGAAATTTATAAAACATCTCATCGTTGTATCATTATGTATAAAGGTGAAATTAATAAAATTATCAATCACGAAAAATTGAATGAAAGAGATGTTATGTACTATTCAACAGGTTCAAACAGAAAGGATGAAAACGATGAGTAAATTAAAGTCCATGTTAAAATCAATTAATAAAGAAAATATAAAAAAATTCTATATAGAAAAAGGAAAACCTGTTTTAAAGAATTTAGTCATCAATCATAATTACGTTATCTCACTTGTTCTATTATTGGTTTTAGGTCAAATAGCAAGTTCGAACTTCTTAAGTTTTGGAAGTCTTGTTAATTTAATGAAATCTTCAGTGATTATAGGTATTATTGCTCTTGGGATGAGTCTAGTAATTTTGTCTGGAAACATTGATTTATCCGTTGGTTCATTGCTTGCTTTAACTGCAGCAAATACCGCATTAGTCTACAACAGTTCAGAGAGCATAATTGTTAGTTTATTTTTTGCTTTAATATTTGGTGCTTTTTTAGGATCTATAAATGGTATTTTTGTTGGTAAAGCAAAAGTTGCGGCTTTTATTGTTACTTTAGCAACTATGGCTGCATATAGATCATTAACTGTACAACAAGGCCAGGGTGGACCAATAATAATTACCCAAGATGCGTATTATGGAAAACTAAGAGAAATTGGATATGGTAAGTTTTTAGAGATACCATATATAGTTTGGATTTTTGTATTAGTCACACTATTGATTATATTTATCATGTCAAAAACTAAGTTTGGTAGATATGTTTATGCAGTTGGTTCAAATGAAAAAGCAGCAAAATTAAGTGGTATTAATGTAGATCGAATTAAAGTCTATATTTTCTCTTTAACCGGATTATTAACTGGTTTAGCGGCGTTTCTATATGTTAGTCGTTTCGGATCCGTTGATACTGCGACTGCAGGTAAATCATTTGAATTAGATGCAATCGCAGCAGTGGCCATTGGAGGTACATCCATGGCTGGTGGTAAAGGGTTTGTACAAGGGACCTTCTTTGGTATTATCGTCATTTACGCAATTGATGCTGTATTAACATCCTTTAGAGTGCCATCGTTTGTGAATGATTTAATTAAAGGTATTCTAATTCTTGGCGCGGTTTTAATGCAAAAAGTGCTAAATGCAAAACGTCAAGCAGAATAATATATTTATTTTTCACTCCTTATCTATTTAAGTTTTAGTTATAAAAAAAGGTTTAACAATTAATGTTGTTAGACCTTTTTTTATATAAAATATAAATTATAAGTTTTTAGCACTCAAGACTTGACATTGCCAATGGTCTTTAGTATAATATCATTAGCATTCGAAATCACAGAGTGCTAAAGGGGTAGTTTTATGACTGAAAGACAGGATAAGATACTAAAATTAATCGTCGATGAGTATGTAAGAACTGCAGAACCGATTGGTTCTAAAACATTATCTAAAATACTTAAAGTATCATCCGCTACTGTAAGGAATGATATGAGTACTTTAGAGGATGAAGGTTTTATTGAAAAAACTCATACTTCATCTGGTCGGATTCCTTCTGAAAAAGGATATCGATATTATATCGAAACTGTTGCAAAGACTATTGAAGAAGATACGGATGGCTTTTTTGAGTTTGAACAAATATTTTCAAACAAAGAAGAAACCAGAGATATCATTATAAAAGAAGCCATTAATTTACTATCGGAAGCAACCAACTGTACAGCTATTTCATTGGGGCCTAATGCTTATAACTCTAAGGTTAAAAAAGTACAATTGGTACAATTAAGTCTTACACATGGTTTAATCTTGGTAATCACGAATTACGGTCATGTTGAATCTAAAGAAATTAATTTAGACGCAAACCTTGATGTTGAAGAACTAACAAAAGTTATAGATTTATTGAATGAATTATTAAGAGATACACCAATTTCAAAAGTATCAGAAAAATTACATTATGAAATTGAACACAATCAAATTAAAGAACTGTTAAAATATCGAGAGACAATCGTTGATTCATTTATTGAAGCATTTTCAAAATTTGCCCAATCAAGATATTATTTGACTGGACAAGCGAATATGTTATATCAACCTGAATTTAATGATATAGATAAATTAAGAGAATTTATTTCAACGATTGAGAATAAAGAAATATTTAAGATTGTTAATTCAGAAGAAGAAGGTATGTCAGTTAAGATTGGAACTGAGAATCAAATTACATCTTTAAATGATATTACCGTTATATCTTCTACTTATGATACGAATGATGGAGAAAAAGGAACAGTTTCTCTTGTGGGACCAAAGCGAATGGATTATCGAAAAGCAATCCCATTGATCAAATACATTGCTAAACATATCCAAAAACTATACGAAGAGGAGTAAAAAAATATGTCGGAAAAAGATTTAGAAAAAGAGTTGTTTGACAAAGAAGAAAAAGAAAAGCCAGAACAAGATGCGTCAAACACTAAAGAAAAAGAAAACAAGAATGAAGAAACTAAAAAGAAAAAATCGAAAAAGTCAAAAGTTGAAGATCAGTTAGAAGAAATTGAAGAAGAACTAAAAGAGTTTAAAGATAAGTATTATCGTAATCTAGCTGAAATGGAGAATTACAAAAAAAGAACAACAAATGAATTAATTAAAGAAAGAAAATACGCATCACAGCCATTGGCTGATAAATTGATTGATTCTTTGGAGGTTTTCACTCAAGCGTTGAATATGAAAACCGATGATAAACAAATGCAAAATTTCTTATATGGATTTAAAATGATTAAAGATATGATTTATAATGCATTAAAAGATGAAGGTGTTAGTGCAATAGAAACAAGTGCAGGTGATGAGTTCAATCCAAACATCCATGAAGCGATGGACACTGAATACCATCCTGATAAACCTGAACATACAATATTGAAATCCACTAAAACTGGTTATAAATTTAAAGATAGAGTGTTAAGACCAGCTTTTGTTACTATAAATTTAAAACCTGATGAAGAAATTGAAGAAGAAAATATAAATAATGAAGAAAATAAAGAAAATGGAAAGGAAGAATAGTATATGAAAATTATAGGTATTGACTTAGGAACAACAAACTCTGTTGTTTCAGTAATGGAAGGCAAAGAACCAAAAGTAATCCCGAATAGAGATGGAAACAGAACCACACCATCAGTTGTTGCATTTAAAGATGATGAAATACAAGTTGGTGAAGTCGCTAAAAGACAGGTTATTACAAACCCAAACACTGTGTATTCAGTAAAAAGAAAAATGGGAACATCTGAAAAGATCAAAATTAAAGATAAGACTTATACACCACAAGAAATTTCTGCGATGATTTTAAGAAACTTAAAAGAATCAGCTGAAGCATATCTAGGTGGAAAAGTAACAGAAGCGGTAATTACAGTTCCTGCATATTTTAATGATGCAGAAAGACAAGCAACAAAAGATGCGGGTAAGATTGCTGGTTTAGATGTTAAGAGAATCATTAACGAACCAACAGCTGCTGCACTTGCTTATGGTATTGATAAAAAAGATAAAGATCAAACAGTTTTAGTTTATGACCTTGGTGGTGGAACATTTGATGTTTCTATCCTTGAGTTAAGCGATGGAACTTTCGAAGTGCTTTCCACTAGTGGGGATAACCGCTTAGGTGGCGATGATTTCGATAGAAAAATCGTTGACTGGTTAGTTAAAGAATTTAAAAAAGAACAAAGTGTTGATTTATCTAAAGACAAAATGGCGTTCCAAAGATTAAGAGACGCTGCTGAGAAAGCTAAAAAAGAACTTTCTTCAACAACATCAACTTCAATCTCTTTACCATTCATTTCAATGAATAGTGATGGGCCAGTCCATTTAGAAAAAGAGATTACACGTGCTAAATTTAATGAATTAACTGACGAATTGGTTCAAAAGACAGTTCAACCAGTTAAAACCGCTTTAAAAGACGCTAAAATGACTGCTAAAGACATTGATGAAGTTTTATTGGTTGGAGGGTCTACAAGAATTCCAGCTGTACAAGACCAAGTTAAGAAGATTTTAGGGAAAGAACCAAACCGTTCAATTAACCCTGATGAAGTAGTTGCAATGGGTGCTGCTATTCAAGCTGGTGTTTTACAAGGTGATGTAAAAGATGTCTTATTATTAGATGTTACACCATTAACATTAGGTATTGAAACATTAGGTGGTGTAGTAACACCATTAATTGAAAGAAACACAACCATTCCAACATCTAAATCACAAGTATTCTCAACAGCTGCAAACAATCAACCGGGTGTAGATATTCATGTATTACAAGGTGAAAGAACAATGTCGAAGGACAATAAAACCTTAGGTAGATTCCAATTAGGTGATATTGAACCAGCACCAAGAGGTGTTCCTCAAATTGAAGTTACATTTGATATTGATGCAAATGGTATCGTGAACGTATCTGCAAAAGATAAAAAGACTGGTAAAGAAAACTCAATTACAATTAAATCAAACAGTGGTTTATCAGAAGAAGAAATTGATAAATTAGTTAAAGAGGCAGAAGAAAATGCTGAAGCAGATAAACAAAAACGAGAAGAAATTGATTTAAGAAATGAAGCAGATCAATTAATATTCGCGACAAATAAATCAATAACTGATTTGGGAGACAATATTTCTGACTCAGAAAAACAAGAAGCAGAAGAAAAAGTTAAAGCTCTTGAAGAAGCATTAAAAGGAGAAGACATTGAAGCAATTAAATCTGCAAAATCTGAATTAGACTCAACTGCTCAAAACATTATGGCTAGAGCTCAACAATCTCAAAGTCAAACAGAAGAACAATCAACTGATGAAGAACCTCAAGATGACAAAGATTCTAGTGATGACGACGATGTTTTTGATGCAGATTATAAAGAAGTATAAAAGAAAAACTAATAATTATAGAAGGGTTGGGATGATGATATGAGCAAGAGAGACTATTATGAAATACTGGGGTTAGATAAATCAGCCTCTGCTGAAGAAATAAAGAAAGCTTATAGAAAACTTGCAAAGAAATATCATCCTGACGTATCGACTGAAAAAGACGCTGAAACTAAGTTTAAAGAAGTTCAAGAAGCTTATGATGTATTGTCTGATTCGCAAAAAAAAGGACAATATGATCAATTTGGCCATCAAGCACCTGGTGCTGGCCAAGGTGGCTTTGGTGGTGGATTCGGAGATTTTGATTTCAATGATATATTTAGTTCATTCTTTGGTGGCGGTGGACAACGTTCACAATCATCAAGAAGTCAGCCGCGAAAAGGATCTGATATTCGTAAAGTGATGAATATCTCCTTTGAAGAATCTGTCTTTGGAAAAAAAGAAAAAATTAAAGTTTCAGTCTATGATGAGTGTCATGTTTGTCATGGTACTGGCGCTGAATCTAAAAGTGATATTAAAACTTGTTCTCAATGTCATGGTAATGGAACAGTTATCATGGAACAACAAACTATATTTGGACGCACAAGAACACAAGCAACATGTCCAAAATGTGGTGGAACTGGTAAAGAAATTAAAAATAAATGTTCAAATTGTCAAGGTGAAGGTGTTGAACGAGTTAGCAAAAATGTTGAAGTTAAAGTACCAGCAGGTATCGACAGTAACCAACATATTCGTTTAGCAAGTTATGGTAATAAGGGCGCTAATGGTGGACCTAATGGTGACTTATACATTCTTATTAAGATAAAACCAAGTGATGTATTTGTTCGCCGGGGTGATGAGATTATTATTACATACCCAATTACTTTCTCGCAAGCTGCATTAGGCGCAGAAGTGAAAGTACCAACAGTTTATGGTGACGTGATGCTTACTGTTCCAGCAGGAACACAATCTGAATCTAAATTCAGATTAAAAGGTAAGGGGATGACAAATGTTAGAACCAAACAAAAAGGTGATCAACATGTTATCGTTAATGTTATGACACCAAAGAAATTGTCGTCTGAACAACGAAAACTATTTGAGCAAATGTCAAAAGTTGAAGACAGTCCTGAGGAGTCGAAAGGCTTCTGGGAAAAATTTAAATCTAATTTTTCAAAATAATACTGGAAATTTTCCAGTATTTTTTTGTTTTTCTATTTACAAATTCTACTTGTTGTATTATAATATAAACAGGTTAAGTATAAACAATTTATGTATAAATAGTTTAAGTATGTAATGGAGGTGATAATAATGGCTAATTCTAGCGAACATGTTAGAGGTTTTACTGATTATATTATTTTGTCGATTTTAGAAAAATATGATAGTTATGGTTACGAAATTGCAAAAATAATAGAAGATGTTAGTGATGATTCGATTAATTTGAATGAAGCGACACTATATATTGCCTTAAAAAGATTGTCAAAAGATGGTAAAATATCTAGTTATAAGCAAAAAAATAAAAAAGGTATGTTGCGTCGTTATTATTACTTAAATGATACGGGTAAAAAATCGTTGAAACAATTTCGAAAAGACTGGCTGATTTTAGAAAATACATTAACCACCCTTGTGAGTGGTAAATTTAAATACAAACGATATGAATAGGAAGTGATGAAATGAATGTATTTGATGTTATACCTAATAATTTCTTTAACTTATTATCAGGTAAAAATAGATCGATTTATGTGAATTGTCTTCTTGAACTTTTTAGGGTTTATGAACAAGGATCTATATTAGGGATGGATAAAAATATTGCAAGACAAGCAATAGAAGATTATTTAGATTTGAATCCTTTAGAAGAGGAGTTAGAAGATCAAGATGAAGAAACTGAATTAACGAACAGAGACCGTGCTAATCAAATAATAAGAAGATTAGAAAAAACCGAATGGATTGATATTGATGTCAATAATAATTATGAAGAAATTTTAAATTTCCGAGATTATTCAATTACCATCATTGAAGCTTTACAAGAAATATCAAATGACAGTTTTTATGATAATACTGAGGATGATGGCCATGAGTTTAGAGGGTATATCTACACTTCATATTCTTTGTTAAAAAGCGACTATGGTGAATATGGTATGGTTTTAGACCAAGTCTATAAAAACACATTGGCTTTTGTAAGAGAAATTAGAAAGTTGGATTCTCGTTTAAAGTATTATATTAAAACGATAGTTGATCATTCTGAAATCAAGGATTTAATTAATTATTTGGTGAATTATAAGGCTGAATTAATGGATAAGGCTTATAGAAGATTAAAGACTTCGGATAATATTAATAAATATCGAGCAGACATTATTCGTAAATTAGAAGAAATACAAGAAGATAAATTTATTATGGAAACACTCGCAAAAGAGTATTTGGTAAAGGCTCATAACAATTACGATATGGCGATGATGAGGGTCAATAAAAAAATAGACGATATTATTGATATCTATAATTCTGTTTCGTATATTATTGATGAAATTGATCATAAGAATAAAGTCTATGTCAATACGACCATCGCTAAAATTAAATTCTTATTATCAGATGATGAAAATGTTATATCAAAACTATCGAAAATACTAAGCTTTACTGCTGAAAGCATAAAAGATAATCAAACAAATATAGCAATGAATACGATTAGGCCAATGTTTACATTGTCTACATACCTACAAATTTCTAAAGAATCATTATATACACCAAGAGGAATCTATAAACACATAGAAAATCAATTTTTAGAAGAGAATGACAATCGTTTTGATCAAATTTTGAGAGATGAATTTTATAAAGAATTTGAGATTCAATATTCTGAAGAAGTGATTCAGAAATATCTTGATGAGTATTTTAGAAAGAATGCATTGATTAAAGCAAGTGAAATTATTAATGATGACATGAGTGATGAAGGCATTTTAAGATTATTATATATATTGGTTTATGCAGGAGTAGAAATGAATTATTTCATTCAGCCACTAGATAATAAGATTGACAATTCAAGATTTATTATCGATGATTTTGAAATCATTAAGGGGGAAAATTAAAATGATACTAGAAAATTTTGAAGAGCTAAATGTAGGACAAAAAAAGTTATTTGCTAAAACTTGTTTAAGACTTTTATCAAACAGTTTCTTAGCAAAAGATAAAGAAGATAATAAGGAAATGTATTATTTTATTATCAGCTTTAAACAATATTTTGATGAGTACTTTGATGTGATGGATTTTGAATTAAATTTGGATCGAGAAATGGGCGCAGTACAATTAGTTCATCGTGAAAACAATAATCTATTAAGACTTAAAAAAGATGAATCAATTATTTTGCTTATTTTAAGAATCTTGTTCCATGAACATTTGGTTAAAACATCAATCAATGACAATGTTGTGATTAAAGTAGATGAAATACATGATTATTACGATTCATTAGAATTAAAGAAAAAAATCAACAAAACTGATTTGGTTAAGATACTAAGATTATTTAAACGTAACAATTTGATTGAGACACTTGGAGATATTACAAAAGCATCAACACCTATCATCATTTATCCAACGATTCTCTTAGCCATTAATACGCAAACCATTAATGATGTGTATAACATCATTAATCATATTGAAAACAAAACAGGAAGTGATGCTCATGAAGAAGTTAACTAAAGTAAGATTAATCAATTGGCATTATTTTGCCAATGAAACAATTGTTATTAAAAACAACACTTTAATTACAGGACAAAACGCGACAGGTAAATCAACGATTGTTGATGCCATTGCTTTTGTATTAACTGCAGGTGATCAAATCTTTAACTTAGCCGCTAATGATAAGAGTAAACGTGATTTAAGAGGTTATGTTAAATGTAAATTAGGTATCGATAATCAAGAATACTTAAGAGCAGGTGATACAACAGGTCACATCGCTTTAGAATTTTATGATGAGGTAAAAGATGAATATTTTACCGTGGGAACTGTGATAGACATCGTTGGAGAAATTGTTCCACCAAAAGTATTGTTCTATGAATTTGATGATAAAATAAACGATGATTTATTTGTTGATGAAGTTGGTATCATTTTAACAACCATCAACTTCAAAAAATCAAAACAAGCAAATAAAGTTCATTTGACTAGAAAAGAAGCAAAATATTCTTTTAGAAAACGATTTGGTTCAATTAATGAAAATTACTTTTCTTTATTGCCAAAAGCACTAGCTTTTAAACCTATATCAGATGTAAAAGAATTCATTTATAAATACTTGTTAGAAGAACGAGTTTTAGATGTTGAATCAATCAAGGAATCAATCCGTGCATATAAAGATTTAGAAGCCACATTGAAAATCATTAAAGAAAAAGTCAATGATTTAGATGATATTGCACAAACTTATGAAGAAATACAAGAAAACATATCACAAAAAGATTTTTATGAATACTTTTTAAAATTATTAGAGATCGAAAACATTAAAGATTCTATAGAAAAAGAAAATAAGAAATTAGAAAAAGTCATTTTAGATAAAGAACAAAACTCAAAGTTGCTTTCTGAGTTAGAAGAACAATTAGAAATTTTAGATGAACGCTCAAAAGAAGTATATTCGATGTTATCGAATAATGATACATTTAAAGCATCTGAAATCTACGATAAAGAAATGAATGACTTAACTAAAAAAATCAATGAACAAGCTGAAATGCGTCAATATGCACAAAACAAAGCGAAGACGATGAATGAAGTCATTGAAGATTTAAACAGTGAATATAATCAAAAAATTTATAAACAGTTATCTAAAGTAGATTTAGTAAATATTGATGATGAAAGTTATGAAAGCACAAAATTAAAACTCATTCAATTGGAAAAAGAGTTAGATGATATTGTTAATCATAATCGCTCAGAATATGGAAAGCATCAACATGTTAAACAAGGGTTGGTTACTGAGATTAATGAAGTTTATCAAACGTTAAAAGGATTAGAAAATAATAAACTTAAATACGACCCAATGACACTTAAGTTACAAAGTGCAATTATTGATGGCGTTAAACAACAATATAACATTGATATCAATGTTCATATATTGTGTGAATTGCTAGAAGTAAATGACCCTAAGTGGCAAGATACAATTGAAGATTACTTAGGTAGACAGCGATTTAATTTAATCATAGAGCCAAGATATTTTGATTTAGCTTTAAGTGTGTATAATCAAGTCAAAGATTCATTGAATATTTATGGGATTGGATTAGTCAATACCAAGAAAATTCAAAAATTTGATCAATTCAGATCTAATTCTTTAGCATCTATCATTGATTCTGATAATAAAGATGCAAAACATTTTATCAACATGACTTGCGGAAACTTAATTATGGTTGATAACGTTAATGAACTAGAAAATTACTCTCAAGCGATTACTTTAAGTGGGATGGTTTATAGATCATTTACTGTTAGATCATTATTTAAATTAAGAGATAAACCTTTTATTGGAAAAAACGCTAAAATCGCACAGTTAGAAACTTGGAGAAAAAAAGCGAAGGAACTTAGTTTAGATCATCAAAGAATTAATAATGCAATGTCTAATATTAGCGAAGAGAATACGTTAATCAAAAAACTAAATTTGAGTCAATATATTTCTATGCTTAAGAATTATTATTCAGTTGATACCTTAAAAGATAAAAGAAAAGCATTGGCAGAGAAAAAACGTAATCTACCTCAAGAAAGTCTAAAGGATTTAAGAGTAGAATATGAAAATATTCGCGAAGAAATCAGAGATTATAATGCAAGTAGACAAAAAGCTTATGAGAAGAATGGATCATTAAATAATCGTGAAAGTAATGTTCATGATCGATTATTGGAATATGAAACCAATTTAAATGATGTGAATAAAGAGATTAACCAGCAAACCGAAGACAATCCTGGATTAAGAGAAAAAGCAGAATCATTGTTTAAAGAAGAAGCCAGTCAACAAAATATACAGGATATCTTAGAAAATTACACCGTTAAAATTACTAGAGAACTAAATAACATCAATCATTTAGAGGACTCATTAAGAACCAAACAAATTCAATATACTCAAAAATATAATTTAAGTTATCAATTTGGTTTGGAATATATCAATGAATATATAGACGAAAGAAATAAACTTGTGAAGTCTGAACTTGTGAAATATGAATCAAAAGTTAGAGAAGCGAGAGAAGTTGCGGAAAAACTATTCAAAGAAGATTTCATGTCTAAATTAAGAAACTATATTATTTCAGCTCAAGAAGAGATTAAAAAGATTAATGAAACTTTAGAAAATATTCGTTTTGGTGAAGACAGTTACGAATTTATCTTCCCGAAAAGTAAAGAATATGGCGATTATTATGACATGGTTTTGTCTGATGAAGCGATTATATCAGGTGAAGAAATCTTTAATTATGATTTTGAAATGAAATATCAAAGACAATTAGAAGAGTTATTTATTAATTTAGCATCAGAGGATCTAAACTCAAAAGGTACAGTTAATAAGTTTACAGATTACCGTACCTATATGGATTATGATATTTTAATTACCAATACTTCAGGCGATAAAATTAATTATTCTAAAGTATTTAAAGAAAAATCTGGTGGTGAAACTCAAGTACCTTTCTATGTTGCGACACTCGCATCATTTGTAAGAGTTTTTGAACAAGCATCTAGAAAAGTGAATCAAGAGCCAATTGGATTAATATTATTTGATGAGGTATTTGATAAGATGGATTCATCAAGAATTAAAGCCATGATGAAATTCATTCAAAAATTACCAGTACAGATTATGTTATCAACGCCACCTCAAAAAATGGAAATATTGCAGAAATTTACAGATACAACCATCATTACACTTAGAGATGGTAAGAAAGCTAGAACGATGCAATTGAATAAACACGATTCATAGAAGACCAATTTTTTTGGTCTTTTATTTTTAGAATTTTTCATTTTATGTTATGATTATTAGTTGTATATTGTAATTGAGGTGGTTATATGCAAAGGTATTTTATTGAACAATCACAAATTCAAAATCAATCCGTAGAAATAGACGGGGGAGATTATCATCACATCAAAAATGTGATGCGATTAATCATCAACGATAAGGTCATTGTGAATACTTATAATGGTCAAGTTTTTTTATGTAGAATAGTTGAATTTCAAAAAAATGTTGTCTTATTAAAAATTATTAAAGAGATGCCTTCTGAAAATAATCATTTAAATTTGGATTTAGGTTTAAGTTTAACCAAAAAAGATTCTTTTGAATTGGCTTTAAAAAAAACAACTGAGCTTGGTGTTTCAGGGATTATCCCCATTGAAACAGAACGATCTGTTGTTAAGATAAAAGATTTTCAAAAGAAAAAAGACAGATTTACCTTGATTTGTAAAGAGAGCTCTGAACAATCTGAAAGAACGACTTTACCGACCATCTATGACTTGCAAACATTAGATTCACTTGATTTAAAAAATTATGATCATTTGTTTGTGGCTTTTGCAAGAGAAGAGAACAAACAATTAAAGACATATTTTAGTGACGTTAAAAAGGATGAAACAACCTTGATTTTGGTGGGACCTGAGGGTGGATTTTCTAATAAAGAAATTAATTTGTTAATGGAAAATGGTTTTAAAACAATATCTCTAGGAAATACCATATTACGCGCTGAAACAGCTGCGATATACATCACATCAATTTTTAGATACATGATGGGAGAATAGAATGAAAGTAGCTTTTTATACATTGGGTTGCAAAGTAAACGCATATGAAACAGAAGCCATTATGGAAATGTTTATGAATAAAGGTTATGAAATAGCAGATTATGATGATTTTAGTGATGTATATATTATTAATTCATGCATGGTCACCAATTCAGGTGAAAGAAAATCAAAACAAATCATTAGAAGACCAGTCTCAATTAATCCTAATGCTATTATTATTGTGATGGGCTGTTTATCACAATTAAAAGCCAAAGCGATGCTTGAAATCCCAGGAGTTAAAATTGTTTTGGGCACAAAGAATAGACATATGATTATTGAATATCTTAATGAGTATTTAAAGACGGGTGAATTATTAGATAAATCAGAAAAATTAGAAAATGATGAACGTTTTGAAGAACTCGAAATTAATGATTTCCAAAATCATAAACGTGCTTTCTTAAAAATCCAAGATGGTTGTAATAATTTTTGTGCATATTGTATTATTCCCTATACAAGAGGAAGAATACGTTCTAAGACAAAAGATATTATTTTAGAAGAAGTCAAACATTTGGTATCTAAAGGTCATATTGAAATTGTGTTAACAGGGATTCATACTGGTGGATACGGAGAAGACTTAACCGGTTATAGTTTTGCATCATTGTTAAAGGACTTAGAAAAAATAGATGGTTTAAAAAGAATTAGAATTTCTTCTATTGAAATCACGGAATTAGATGAAGAAGTTTTGGATGTCATTCGTCATTCTAAAAAAATAGTCAATCACTTACACATTCCTTTACAAAGTGGTAGTGAAAGAATACTAAAAGCTATGAATCGAAAATATAATAAAAACAATTTTAAAGCGAAAATTAATGAAATCAGAAATATCTTTGATGATATTTCAATTACCACCGATGTTATTGTTGGATTTCCAGGTGAAACTGAAAAAGAATTTCAAGAAGCATATGATTTTATAAAAGAAATTAATTTTCAAGAGCTACATGTATTTCCATATTCACGCAGGCAAGGAACGCCTGCGGATAAAATGAAGAATCAAGTCAATGGGACCGTCAAAAAAGCTCGTGTACATCGTTTGCTTGAGTTAAGTGATGCATTAAAAGAACAATACATGAAATCTCAGATAGGAAAGACAAAATCTGTCATTATTGAGCAAGAAAAAGATGGTTGGTATATAGGCCATTCAAAAGACTATTTATCAATAAAGGTGAAAAGTGAGAAGTATATTATTGCTAAAGAAGTTGAAGTGATATTAGAAAGCATAGACTTTCCAAATATTGTTTCTAGAATAAAAAAATAACATCCTTTGGGATGCTATTTTTTTATCTCTTCAACAATTTGATAAGTAATGACATTTTGATTGTCGTGATTTTCTAGGTGATATGCTTTCTTTGTATCAATATATTGTGGTAATTCATATAGATATGCAAGCGTATCGAATAATAATTGGTGTTTATCAATCTGTTTTTTTAATTTTTTTAATTTTTGTGAGACATAAAACTTTCCAATATTTTGGTTGCTTTTGTTTTTAAAGATGAAGACTAATTTGTTTTGCTTTTTATTAGGAGAAATATTACTTTTAGCCTCAACCAAATCATGCAATGATCTTTGATAGAATTTTATGTACTTTTTGACTTTTCTTTTACCCTTCTTTTTTAGTGATTCAAAAGTATTGGTATCGTCAGTCACAAAGTTATTGTATATTTGGTCAATAAATACATTTGCATTGTATTTCTTTTCTTTTGTTTTATTAATGTACTTAAGTTTTCGTTTATATTTTCTAACATTTACATTTTTATTATAAAAATAGATACTTAAGATAATGAGTAATATTGCGACACCAATAGTGGCACCTAAGATTATCCAATCTGATGACAAAGCCAAAAACTGATATAGTTTCATCCATTTTCTCCTTTAAAGTTCATTTGATTGCTTTCATTTTAACATAGATGACATTATTTTAGAATATTCAAAATAAAAAAGTTTACTTTTTAATTAATATTTAGTATAATAACTAATGGTAAAGAAAAGGGGTGAAAGCAATGGCTAAAACTGTCGTGAGAGAGAATGAATCTATCGAAGATGCACTTCGTCGTTTTAAACGTGACGTTTCTCGTGCGGGAAATCTTGCTCAAGCCCGTAAAAAGGAATATTACGAAAAACCAAGTGTTACAAAAAAACATAAGAAAAATAAAAACAAACAAAAATAACAGTCTTTTATAAGATTATATGACAAAAAAATAATGACAATTCAATTGAATTGTCATTATTTTTTTCTGTATACTTAAAATAATGTTATAATAATTATACAAGGAGTGTGTTGTATTGACTAAAAAACTTGATGTAAATATTAAACTAGATAATTTGATTGATCTTTTAGGAGTAAATGACAAGAACATTTCTCTTTTAGCAGATTTGTTAAATGTTAAAATTTATTCCAATCATTCTGAATTAGTGATTGAAAGTGATGATCCTGGTAAAATAGAATTAGTCAAAAAAATCATTAATATTTTGATTGAACTTGTGAATAATAATGTTGCTTTTAATGAAAGAGACTTAATCTACATCTATCATTTATTGGATAAAGAACCGGAAGAAGAAGTGATTTCTTTGTTTTTATCAAGAAAAGAGATTATTAAAACTTTTTCTGGAAAACCAATATTTCCTAAAACTTTTAATCAAAAAATATACATAGAAGCAATCGACTCAAATACATTAACATTTGGTATTGGACCAGCGGGTACGGGTAAAACGTACTTGGCTGTTTTAATGGCAATTAAATATCTGAAAGCAAATAAGGTTAGAAGAATTATTTTAACTAGACCTGCTGTTGAAGCTGGTGAAAAACTCGGTTTTCTACCTGGCGATTTAAAAGAAAAAGTGGATCCTTATTTAAGGCCGTTATATGATGCTATCTATGAAGTGCTGGGGCCAAGAGAAGGAATGGATTTATTAGAAAAACAAATCATTGAAGTTGCACCTTTGGCATTTATGAGGGGACGGACGTTAGATAGCGCATTTGTTATATTAGATGAGGCTCAAAATACAACTATTAATCAAATGAAGTTATTTTTAACCAGGTTAGGTTTTGGTTCTAAGATGATTGTTACTGGTGATATTACTCAAATTGATTTACCTAGTTATCAGTCTTCTGGTCTTATAAAAGCAAAAGAAATACTAAATAATATCCACTCAGTTAAAATCATAGATTTTGACCGTACTGATGTTGTGAGACATCCATTGGTTCAAAATATTATTGAAAGGTTTGAAAATGATTGATATCAACATTGTGAATCAATACAACGATGAACAAACTTATGACATTGTTATAAAAGATATTTTATCAGTTGCGTATCAATATATGGAAATTGACAAAGATATGATTATTAATATAATATTGACTGATAATCAGTCAATTCATCAATTAAACCATCAATTTAGAGGTTTTGATAAACCGACTGATGTTTTAAGCTTTGAAAACCTAGATATGGAAGATGAAATAGGCGATGTCTTTATTTCGATGGATAAAGTAGAGTCACAATCGAAAGACTATGGACATTCTTTTGATAGAGAATTAACGTTTCTAACCTTACATGGTTTTTTACATTGTATAGGCTATGATCACTTAAATGAACTTGAAGAAAAAGAAATGTTTGATTTACAAAATAAAATTATGGAAAAAACGAAATATAGGAGGACTTTATAATGAAAAAAGAAATGTTTAAACAAGCACAAGAGGTTATTAAAAATGCTTATGTACCTTACTCTAATTTTAGGGTAGCTGCTGTATTAAAATTAAAAAATGGAGAAACATTGACTGGAATAAATGTTGAAAATGCTGCTTATGGATTATCAAATTGTGCAGAGAGAACAGCAATCTTTAGTGCTTATGCAAAAGGCATAAGAAAAGAAGAAATTGAATCAATCATGGTTTACACCGATAAAGATTATTTTGTTTCACCTTGTGGCGCGTGTCGCCAAGTATTAAGTGAATTAATGGAAAGTGATGCAGATGTCATCATGGCCAATAGCAAAGGTGAGATGAAAACTGTAAAAAATAGAGAATTATTGCCACTTGGTTTCTCTAAAGAGGATCTTTAATGTTTAAGTCTGGTTTTGTAACGATTATTGGTGAACCCAATGTAGGTAAATCAACGTTCTTAAATAAAGTTTTAAAACAAAAACTTGCAATTACATCTAGTAAACCTCAAACGACCCGAAATGTTTTTTCGGGTATTTATAATGATGATGATTCACAAATTATTTTTTTAGATACACCTGGCATTCATACAGGTAAAACAAAACTTGGTAAATATATCTCATCAGCGGCATTATCAACCGTTAAAACTGTGGATTTGGTATTGTTTCTAATTAACGCTTATGATGATGTTAAATCCTATAATATTGAAATATTAAAACAATTTAAAAGTGTGAAGACACCTATGTTTTTAATTATCAATAAATTAGATACCATCACAGATTTTGAACGATTAGAAGAATCAATTGAAGAGTATAAAAAAGCATTTAAGTTTGAAGGAGTATTTGGTATTTCGGCTTTAAGAGGTGACAATGTTGATTTATTATTAATAGATATTAAAAATCATTTAGAACCGGGACCAAAGTTTTATCCGGATGGTGAAATATCAGATCGCCCTGAAACATTTATAATCCAGGAATTTATTAGAGAAAAAGTTTTAGATTATACACATCAAGAAGTGCCTCACTCAGTGATGGTATATCTTGAGGAATACAAACAAAAAGAAAAAATAACTGAGATACGCGCTGTAGTTGTGGTTGAAAGAAAATCACAAAAAGGCATAATCATAGGTAAAAATGGATCGATGTTAAAAAGAATTGGTACATCAGCCAGGAAAGATATTCAAGATTTATTAAAACGTAAAGTGTATCTAGAATTATTTTGTAAAGTTGAAGAAGACTGGCGTAATAAAGAATATTATTTAAAGAATTTTGGTTTTAAAGAATCTGAATAGGTGATATTTTGGAATTAATAGAAGGTATTGTTTTAAAACAAATGAACTATAAAGAAAGTTCGAAAATCATCTATGTATACACTTCGCATGGTTTGGTTTCAGTTTTGGTTCATGGTTCAAATAAATTAAAGAGTCCTTACTTAAATTTGGTTAGGATTTTTTCTCATGTAAAACTATACGTTTCTGGCTCTGAACTAAAGACACTAAGAGATGGAGAAGTCTTGAATTACCATTCAGATATTTCACTTGATATTGTTAAATATACGTATTCACTACATCTAATGGAAGTAATTTATTATTTTTCTCAACATGAACATGACCACGAAAAATTATTTCAATTTATTTTAAAGATTATTGATAAAATTATTGAAAATCCAATTTTTGATATCTACATTATGATGGCTGAATTAAAGCTTTTGTATTTGTTGGGAGTACAACCATTATTAAAACATTGTGTTTTTTGCGATTCAAAAGAAGGCTTGAATTTCTCAGTAGAAGATGGTGGAATGATTTGTTCTGAACACAGAACAAAAAGCCGCTATAATTCTGCAACAATGCATTTATTATTGTCTTTATATTATTATGATTTAAGTGATCCAATAGAATTAGACTATGATCAACAAGACGTTGTTGAATTAAGAAGATTAATTGATGAATATTATGAATATCATCTAAATTATCGCAGTCGTTCTAGAAAATCACTTAGAGATTTAATTGGTTATTAAAGAGGTTAGATATGATGAAAAAAGTTAATTTAGTATTACTTATATTATTGTTAATATTTCTCAGTGGTTGTCAATCGAAATCTGAAGCAGCTCGCGAAACAGTTTATGATATCTATGAAATGCATTCAACTATCGTTTTAGAGGATGTTTCTATTGAAGACAATTTTTTTTATAGTGGATTCTCTAGTTATACCACCGCGAGTGATGAAGACTTTAAATTGATTTTATTGAAAAATGATGTTTACTCTGAACTTATTATCAAATGGGAAGATTTTTCTAATGAGGAAGTCACCATTAAGTTAATCCAAATCATTTATTATGATTTTGAAAACGAAGCTTATTTTACAGTTAAATCTGAAGAGGAAGATGGTTTAATTTTAGATGTTGAATCTTATGATGAATTAGTTTTTGATTTTAGTAAAATAAGAATAGATGATATTCAGTGGGTTTTAGAGAAACTAGGATATGAAATAGAGTAGGTGATTTTGTGAAGAAAATATTATTATTTTTAATATCGGTAATTATATCAATTTCTTTTTTTAGTTGTTCAGTATCATCTAGAGATACAAGTGAACAAATTATAGAGATGATCGAAACAATAGGCTTGAAAGAGATTGATCAAAATTTTTATCAAGACCTAAAATCATATGATTATCATGGTGATGCCTATTATTTATTGGGTGAGAAGAATGAATATATTGAATTGGTCATGTATTATAAACAGAAATACGTTCAATTAATTATTGAATTTGATGTTATTGATGACACAAGTTTAATTGTCGAACAAATCAAAGTTGAATACTTTGATTTGTTAGATGAAATGTATGTAAATTTTGATGTATATGATGAAATGAATTCATATGATTTAAATGAAAAATCATATGAGGATTTTTTCATTGAATTAGAAGCATTATCAATATCAGATATTGAATGGATGCTTACATCATTAAATTTGATGTAAAAGTGCAAGAATAAGCCATTGGATTATCTCGAAAAAATACGATTGCTTATTTGACAATTACCTATATTTAATTTATAATTAAACTGAGAATTTATGCGAAAAAATGGAGGAAATGACGTTGGAATATACTTTAGAACAAATGAATGCTTATGCAAAAAGATATGGTTTTGTTTATCAAGGCTCAGAAATCTATGGTGGTTTGGCGAACACTTGGGATTACGGCCCTTTAGGTGTTCATTTAAAAAATAATATCAAACAATTTTGGTGGAAGAAATTTGTAAGCCAGAATAAATTAAACGTCGGTGTTGATTCATCGATTTTATTGAATCCTAAGACTTGGGAAGCCACAGGCCATTTAGATGGTTTTAAAGATCCATTAATGGATTGTAAAGAATGTAAGACAAGATATAGAGCGGATAATTTGATTTCATCTTCTTCAAAAGGGAAAGTAGATGCAGATGGATGGAGTTATCAAGATATGTATGATTACATCGTTGAACATAAAATTAACTGTCCACATTGTGGAAACCTGAATTATACTGAGATTAGAGAATTTAACTTAATGTTTAAAACTCAACAAGGTGTCACTTCAGAAAGTAATAATGATATATACCTAAGACCTGAAACGGCTCAAGGGATTTTCTTGAATTTTAAGAATATTCAAAGAACATCAAGAAAAAAAGTGCCTTTTGGTATTGGACAAATTGGAAAATCTTTTAGAAATGAAATAACCCCAGGTAATTTTATCTTCAGAACAAGAGAATTTGAACAAATGGAATTAGAATTTTTCTGTAAACCAGGGTCTGAATTGGACTGGTTTAAGTTTTGGAAAGATTTTTCTAAGGAATTTTTGATTGAGTGTGGTTTGAAAACTGATCATGTTCAGTTTTATGATCACCCAAAAGAAAAGTTATCTTTTTATTCTAATGCGACTACTGATATATTGTTTAAATTTCCTTGGGGATTTGATGAATTATGGGGTATTGCGTCAAGAACAGATTATGATTTAAGAAGACATCAAGAGCATTCTGGTGAAAATCTTGAATACTTAGATCCTCAAACAAACGAAAATTATTTACCGTACGTTATTGAACCAAGTTTAGGTGTAGAAAGATTATTTTTAGCAATTTTAATGGATGCGTTAGAAGAAGAAACATTAGAAGGTGGTTCTTCGAGAACGCTATTGAGATTACCAAGAAATTTAGCACCATATCAAGTCACCGTATTACCACTTGTTAAAAAATATCATAGTGAAGAGGCTGAAAAAGTATATGATATTTTATTAGAAAATTTCACTGCATTTTATGATGAATCAGGTAATATAGGAAGAAGATATAGAAGGGCTGATGCCATTGGCACACCATTCTGTGTAACCATTGACAATCAAACTGAAGAAGATCAAACGGTGACTGTTAGAGACCGTGACACCATGGAACAAGTGCGTGTTCATATGAATGATTTAACAGAGTACTTTAATAAATTATTTTAGAAAGTAGGTTGTGTGATGGCTAACATCAGTAAAGATAAGATTGATCAAGTAAATCAAGCTGCTGATATTGTTGATGTTATTAGTGAATACGTTTCACTACAACCATCAGGGAAAAGCATGAAGGGTTTATGCCCATTTCATAGTGAGAAAACGCCATCATTTCATGTCAGTAAAGAAAAACAAATTTTTAATTGTTTTGGTTGTCATAAAGGTGGAAATGCAATAACCTTTATTCAAGAATATAAACATCTAGATTTTGTTGAAGCAGTTCGGTTTTTAGCCGATAAGTATAATGTTGATTTAGAAGAAGATCAAAATGAAGTCCAAAAATATAATTATAATAAATTGTATGAAGTGAATAAACTTGCTAAAAACTTTTTTAATTTACATTTATTGAACTTAGATAGTGGAAAACAAGCACTTGATTATTTAGAAGATAGACATTTAACAAAACACGTTTTGAATGAATATAATATTGGTTATGCACCAGCAAGAAATAATTTATTAATGAAAAATTTATTGGAAAATTTTCAAGAATTCGAACTTGTTGAAGCAGGACTGGTCAATCGGAATGATTCCGGAAATTATTATGATGTCTTTAGAGATCGCGTTATGTTTCCTATTCATAATGAACAAGGAAAAGTTATTGGCTTTAGTGGTAGAACCTTAACCAATGATAAGAACACACCCAAATATGTCAATACACAAGCAACGAAGATATTTAATAAAGGCGAGGTTTTATATAACTTAGACAAAGCATTACCTTTTGTAAATCAGAAAAAAAGAGTTGTATTGATGGAAGGGTTTTTTGATGTTATTCAAGCATCAATTGCTGGAATAGAAGAATCTGTTTGTACAATGGGCACTGAGTTAACCACTGAACAAGCAAGGAAAATAAAAAAATATACTGATAATGTTGTGATTTGTTATGATGGTGATGATGCCGGAAAACAGGCAACTTACCGAGCGTTAAAAATTTTAGAAAACGCTCATTTGAATGTGCAAATTGCTTTAATGCCTGAAGGTTTAGATCCTGATGAATACATCAAAAAGTACTCTCAAGCGAAATTTAGAAATCAATTGAATCAACAATTAATTGATAAATTTGATTTTGTTTATGAAATGATTATCAACAAAGGGTTAAAGACGAGTACTGAAATAGAAACTGCTAAAAATAGTTTGTTTAAATTCTTAGTTCAAACAGCTTCAAAAACAATTACGATGATTTACTTACAAAAATTTGCAGAAAAAATTGGTTTATCAACTGATGTGATACAACAGGATTATCAACGATATTTACTCAATCAAAGAAAATATCAACAGATCGAACAAACAAAACAAAAAATGCCTGTACCAAAAACATCAAAAGCAAGAATTACTGCAGAACAAAAACTTATTAATTATTATTTACATAGTGATGAATATCGCGAAATAATTGAAGAAGATTTTAATAATTTTAAATTTTTAAAGGGATTTCGATTTGAAATATTGATTACCATGAGAGAAATATTTTTATCAAATCGTGAAGTTGCTTTATATAATTTAAAAACAGATTTAAGTGAAGAGAGTTTTGAAACGCTCACTAAATTATTATTAAAAGAAAATTATAATTACAGTGAGTCTGAATTAAAAGAATTAATAGACACCTTGATTTATGAATCTTTACTTGTGGAAATTAATGCTATAAGAGACGAAATCATGAAGTTAGGTAAGTTTAATCAAATGGATGAATTTCCAAAATACAAGACTTTATTGGATGAAAAAAGAAAGTCTTGTGAAATTATTAGGAGGAGAAGGAATGACAAAAAAACAAATATTTAGCGAGTTACTTAAAATTTTCAAAGAGAACAAGGGTCTTACTGTCAAAGAGATTTTTAAATATATTGATAAAGAGAGTGATGACTTTGAAGATATTGTAGCGACGCTTGCGCACAGAGGTATGCTACCAGATGAGTTTTTCGATTATATGAAAAATGAAACTACTGATGATCAAGTGAGTCTTAATGATTTATCTGATGATTTAGTTTCTGAAACAGAAATTAAAGAAATCCGAGATTTTTCAAAAGAAACCAATGATCGTTTGATGAAGGAAAAAGTTTTTGATTCTTCTGTATCAATAAAAGTAGACGATCCAGTTCGTATGTATTTAAAAGAAATTGGACGTGTTGACCTCCTAACTAGTGAAGAAGAATATGAGTTAGCAACTTTAGTTGATCGTGATAAAAAAGTAAGAGAAATATATGAATATAGACGTAAAGAAGGCGTTCCGATTAGTAAAGAGGAAATGTTTGAATTTGATGAAGTCTTTAGAAAAGGCGATTTTGCTAGAAAAAAATTAGTTGAAGCCAACCTAAGATTGGTTGTTAATATTGCTAAAAGATATGTGTCTAGAGGTCTTCAATTCTTGGATTTAATTCAAGAAGGGAATATGGGACTAATTAAAGCGGTTGGTAAATTTGACTATACCAAAGGCTTTAAATTTTCTACATATGCGACTTGGTGGATTCGTCAGGCCATTACAAGAGCTATTGCTGACCAAGCAAGAACCATTCGTATACCTGTTCATATGGTTGAAACCATTAATAAAATGGTAAGAACACAAAGAACATTAACACAAAAATTAAAAAGAGAACCAACACCTGAAGAAGTTGCGGTTGAAATGGGTATCACTGCAGATCGTGTGCAAGCCATTCAAAAAACAGCTCAAGAGCCAATTTCTTTAGAATCACCTGTGGGTGAAGAAGAAGATTCAAGTTTAGGAGATTTTATTCCAGATAATGATATATTAAATCCTTATGAATTTACAACAAAAGAAATGTTAAAACGTGAGTTAAATTCTGCTTTAGCAACTTTAACTGACAGAGAAGAAAAAGTCCTTAGAATGAGATTTGGCTTACTTGATGGAAAACCAAGAACATTAGAAGAAGTTGGTAAAGAATTCAATGTAACGAGGGAGCGTATCCGTCAGATTGAATCGAAAGCCATAAAAAAACTTAGAACTCCAAATCGTTCTAAGAAATTAAAGGATTTTAAAGAGGGACATTACAGATGATTTCTGATCGCTTAAGAGTCGCGAGTCAATTTCTTAAGGGTTATCATTATCTAGCTGATTGTGGAACAGATCATGCTCTGTTACCAATTTACGCAATAGAAAAAGGTTTTATCAAAAAAGCCATAGCTTCAGACAATAAACATCATCCGCTTTTATCAGCGAAAAAGAATATTAATGACCATCGACTTTATGGTGAAATTAAGACGGCTTTAGCAGATGGATTAAGTTATTTAAACTTAGAAAACGATGTTGATGTTGTGACTGTTTTAGGCATGGGCGGAAGTTTGATTGTTGAGATACTCTCAAAAGCTTATTTATACAATGTAAAAAGAATGGTATTACAACCAAATTCACAAAGTAAAGAAGTTCGCAAGTATTTAGAAGACCATAAATGGGAGATTGTTGATGAAGTCTTTCTTAAAGAAAACGATAAATATTATCAAATAATTGTTTGTGAACAAGGCAAAATGACTTTATCTGAGTTAGAAAGAGAATTTGGGCCAGTTATTTTAGAACAAAAATCCGATATATTTAAAGAGAGAATTCAATTAATGATTGATCAATTATCAGTTGCCATTAAACAAACCAATAACAACAAAACACTAGAAAAACTTAATCAACGTATTCTGTTTTTGAAGGAGGCGATTAAATGAATATTGTAAAAATTATTCAATATTTTGAATCAAAATACCCAAAGGATTTGGCTTATGAATGGGATAATGTCGGCCTTCAAGTTGGTACATTAAATGTAAAAGTAAAAAAAGTATTGGTGAGTTTAGATTTAACAAAAGATGTTGTTAAAGAAGCTATAGAATTAAAAACGAACATGATATTAACTCATCATCCATTAATGTTTGCGCCAATGAATAGAATTTCATTTGATTCACCTAAGGGGTGGATTATTAAAAATTTAATAAAGCATAATATTACTGTTTATTCAGCACATACAAATTATGATTTAGCTGAGGGTGGAATGAATGATGTATTGGCTAAAGCCTTAAAAATCAATTCACCTCAAATGTTAGATTTACAAGATGAGATTGGTAGATTTGGTTCAATAGATGAAGTTGATTTTGATGTTTTTATTAAAAATATTAAAGAATCATTAAAGTTAGATACTGTCAAAGTAATCGGCAGAACAGACAAGACTATTAAAACAATCGGTGTGTCTGGTGGGTCTGGATCTAAACATATGTATGAAGCTAAAAAAGCAGGATGCGATGTATATTTAACTGGAGACGTTACTTATCATACAGCGCTTGACGCGATTGCTTTAGGTCTTACCATCATTGATATAGGACATCACGCTGAGAAAATATTTGTACCATCTGTAGTAAAAGAACTTAAAAATCAATTTCCAGAAGTTGATTTTATTGAATCAAAAGTGAATTCAAATCCATTTATTTCATATTAGATTAATCAAGTTTAAGGCTTATTTTAGGCTTTAAACTTTTTTAAATATTTTCTTCTTGATTAATAAAACTTCCTATGATAAAATATGTTTTGAACTTCAAAATATTTGAAAATCAAAGGAAGGCTATGAGATGAAGAAAATTGGAATTGCAGTAGATGGAAATTCAGGAATTGATTATTTAGAAAGAGACAAAGAAATAAGAATATTTAGATCACACTTAATTATTGAAAGAGAAGAATTCGAGGATTATGTTGATATAAGTAGTGATGAGTTTTACAATAGATTAAATGGGAATCCCGATTTAAACATATCAACCGCTCAGACCAGTACAGGAATAATTTTAGAAATGTACGAAGAAATGAGAAAAAGTGGATATGAGGAATTATTAGTTTTTACAGTTTCTAAAGAATTGAGTGGTACTTACCAAAATGCTGTTTTAGCAGCTTCAATGATTGACATAGATGTGACAGTTTATGATTCGAAATCAGTATCATATATACAAGCATATATGGCGATGACTGCACAAAAAATGGCGTCCGAAGGTCAATCATTAGAAGAGATTGTTAAAACAATGGATTATATTAGAGATCATAATCACATATATATTACAGTGGATACACTTAAATACTTAGTAAAAAATGGTCGTTTATCTAATGTTGCTGGAGCAATTGGGTCATTATTAAAACTAAAACCTTTGCTAGAAATTAGTAAAGATGGAAAAGTAGAAACATTTTCTAAAATTAGAACCACTAAAAAGGCAAGAAGTTTATTAATCGAAAGATTTGTTGAAGAAACAAAAGATAAAGATATAATAACTTTTGTTATTTATACAAACAATAAGGATGAAATGGAAGTCTTTAAAAAAGAATTAGAATCACAAGGCATCGAAGATATTATGTTAGTGCCTTTAACACCAGTGGTTGGAACACACGCTGGACCTGGAACCATGGGAGTGGGTTATATTGAAAAGTAAGAATTCTGAAGCAAAAAAAATAGTGAATGAACTTTTGGTTGATATTTTTAACCGCATTTTAATCATTGAAGCTGAGTTTATGAAAAAACAAAATGTAAAGTTATCAATGAATGAAATCCATGTTCTAGAAGCTATTCAAAAAGTTGAAGAACCTAGTATGTCTAATATTGCAAAAAAATTACATATCACAGTCGGGTCATTAACCACTGCTATTAATACACTTTATCAAAAAAAGTTTGTTGAGAGAGATAAAGATGAAGATGACAGAAGAAAGGTCATTATCCAATTAACAGATTTAAGTAAAGAGGTATTGCATATGCATGATTTGTTTCATGAACAAATGATTGATTCAGTTTTTGAGGAATTGAATGTTGATGAGGATCAATTATTAATTGACTCATTAAGAAATCTTTCTTCATTCTTTAGTCGATAAAAAAACAGCGGGAAAATTCCCGCTGTTTTTTAATTGATTAAGTTATTTTGTAATAATGCAATCAACAGGACAGTTTGCTTCACAAACTCCACAATCGATACAAGCATCTTCATCGACTACATAAATGTCGCCTTCTTCAATGCAATCAACAGGACAATTTTCTTTACAAGTTCCGCATGCAATACATGTGTCTATAATAAATCTTGGCATATTTGATATCCTCCTTAAGAATCTTTTCATATCTATTCTAACAATGATTAATGCATTTGTAAACAAGAAATTAAAAAATAATAACAATTGTAATGTTGTTTACTATAAATAATTAATATATAATAGGTGGTCTATCTGATATCTTAGAGATTCTATAATTTCTAAAGATAATAACTTGATTAAAACACTTAGTTTTGGTACAATAATAGTTGAGTTTAAAGGGGTGATTAAAATGATGGAACTATGGTTAGAAATCGTATTAATAGTTGTCGCCTTAATTGCTGGGTTAATAATTGGATTTTTCCTTTCTAGAAAATATTTTAAAAGTTATCTAGATAAAAACCCACCAATTAATGAAAAAATGATTAGAGCAATGATGTCACAGATGGGAAGAAAACCTTCTGAAAAACAAGTAAGACAAGTAATGGCATCAATGAAACAAAATCAATAAAAAAAATGATCTCCATCTAGGGGATCATATTTTTTTATCTTTTTTCTTAAATAGATAGGATTTGTTTTCGTTTCCGTTGTATAGTTTTATGAAATTTTGTCTATGTCTAATAAATATTAAGACGGTCGCTATCCATGTAACGATTACAAAAATTATATCATATACTGGATTGCTTGACGTGAAATATAAAATTGTTGCAATAATTGATGTCGCTAATGCGGTTGTTGTTGAGGCTAGTGAAACATATTTTGTGAAATGAACCACTAAAATAAAATATGGTATTAAAGGAATACCAACCCACGGTGCATAAGCGATGACTAATCCGAATGAAGAAGCGACGCCTTTTCCACCTCTAAACCTCATCCAAACAGGGTATATATGACCAATAATAGATGCTAAACCATAAAACAATGGATGCAACATATCTACACCAAATAACTCTGGGTTATATCTAACAATTAACACCAGTATACCGCTTTTGGTGATGTCAAAAATGAGTACAAACACTCCAATTGTTTTACCAAGAACTCTAAAAGCATTGGTTGTTCCAAGGTTTCCACTACCGTGATTTCTTAAATCTTTATTTTTAAATTTTTTACCGAAAATATATGAAAAGGGAATGGCCCCAATAATATAAGCAATGACTAAGAATATATATTCCATCTTAACCTCTCTTTATTGATAATGATTATACCAAAAAAATCAAGAAAAATAAAGAAATAACTCGCGAAATTTGATATAATAAAAGATAGAGCAAAAAGGAGCAGATAATATGAGCGCAAAGTCTAATGCATATAATGCAAAATCACTACAAATACTAGAAGGATTAGAAGCTGTTAGAAAAAGACCAGCGATGTACATCGGGTCAACAGACACCAGAGGACTACATCACTTGGTATGGGAAATTATAGATAACTCTATTGATGAAGTTTTAGCAGGGTATGGTAGTTATATAAAAGTTGAAATCAATGAAGACAATTCAATAAAAGTCAGTGATGACGGTCGAGGTATGCCTGTTGATAAACATGAATCTGGGTTGAGTGGTGTTGATTTAATTTTCACAAAACTACATGCAGGTGGAAAGTTTTCGGCGAATGGAGCCTATAAAGTTGCTGGTGGTCTACATGGTGTTGGTGCGTCAGTCGTTAATGCCTTATCTGAATTTTTAGAAGTGAATGTATATCGTGATGGTAAGAGTTACTCTATGCGATTTGAAAACGGTGGAAAACCTGTTTACCTTTTAAAAGAAACTGGTAACACAAGAAAAAGCGGAACTGAAGTTTGGTTTAAACCAGATCAAACTATTTTTAGTACGACTTTATTTAATTATAAGATGATAGAAGAACGTGTTAGAGAAAACGCATTTTTAATCAAAAGATTAAAAATGGAAGTTATTGATCATCGAAGTCGTGAAAAACAAATCTTTCAATTTGAAAAAGGTATTAGACAATATGTTGAATACATCAATAAAGGAAAATCAACTTTAAATAAACCTGTTTACTTTAATGGAAAAAGCAATGATATTGAAGTTGAGGTTTCATTTCAATATACAAAAGCTTACTCAGAGAATATTGTATCGTTTGTTAATAATGTAAGAACAAAAGATGGTGGAACTCATGAAACTGGGTTCAAATCGGCTTTTACAAAAGCTTATAATGAATACGGAAGAAAAATGAACCTGATTAAAGAGCGAGATAATTCTTTAGAAGGGACTCATGTTAGAGAAGGTATGACCTCAATTATTTCTGTGAGAATACCTGAATATTTATTACAGTTTGAAGGTCAAACCAAGAATAAATTAGGTACCAATGAAGCTAGAGCTGCAGTTGAAGCGGTAGTTTATGATAATATTGCGGCTTATTTAATGGAGAATCCTCAAACATCACAAGAATTAATATCTAAATCAATTAAAGCAAGAAACGCATGGGAAGCAGCTAGAAAAGCCAGAGAAGATGCAAGACTTGTTAAGAAGATTAAAAAGAAAGATACTGTTCTTTCTGGGAAATTAGCGCCTGCTTCATCTAAAGATGCTTCTATAAAAGAGTTGTTTTTAGTTGAGGGAGATTCGGCTGGTGGTTCAGCAAAGCAAGGTAGAGATCGAAAATTCCAAGCTATCTTACCATTGAGAGGAAAAGTCATCAATGCTGAGAAACAAAAAATGGAAGATGTTTTTAAAAATGAAGAAATTTCAACCATCATCTCAACAATAGGTGCTGGTATTGGTAGCGATTTTAAAGTTAAAAAATCAAATTATAATAAAGTCATTATTATGACCGATGCGGATACTGATGGTGCACATATTCAAGTTTTATTAATTACATTCTTCTTTAGATATATGCCAGAATTAATTGAAGAAGGAAAACTATTTATTGCCTTACCACCATTGTATAAGATTTCGGCAACAAGTTCTAAAAAGTATGAATATGCTTGGACTGAAGAAGAAAGAGAAATTCTTAGTAAACGATATAAGAAATATTCAATTCAACGATATAAAGGTTTAGGAGAAATGAATTCTAGTCAACTATGGGAAACAACCATGGATCCAAGAACCCGTTCTTTAATCGAAGTAAATATTGAATCATTGGCTGAAGCTGATCAACGTATTTCAGTATTAATGGGCGATAAAGTAGAACCAAGAAAAGAATGGATTGATAACAATGTATCATTTGTTAATGAAGATGACTTCATCATTGAGGAGGGCAAATAATGGCTAAATCAGTTAAGAAAAAACTTGATGATTATGTAGAAAATATTATTTCCATGAATTTAGAAGATATTGTTGGTGAAAGGTTTAGTCGCTATTCAAAATATATTATCCAAGAACGTGCATTACCTGATGTTAGAGATGGTTTAAAACCAGTTCAAAGAAGAATATTATTTGCAATGAATGAACTTGGTATGGGTTCAACTAAAGCATTTAAAAAATCTGCGAGAATCGTAGGTGAAGTCATTGGTAAGTATCATCCACATGGTGATTCTAGTGTTTATGAAGCCATGGTTCGTATGTCTCAACATTGGAAAATGAGAAACCTTTTAATAGACATGCACGGAAATAATGGTTCAGTAGATAATGATCCAGCTGCGGCAATGCGTTATACTGAAGCCAGATTGACTGTGTTTTCAGAAGCATTGTTACAAGATATTGATAAAAAGACTGTAAACTTTATTCCAAACTTCGATGATTATGAATTAGAACCTGTTGTATTACCTGCTAAGTTTCCAAACCTTTTGATTAATGGTGGCTCAGGAATGGCAACTGGATATGCAACAAACATTCCCCCACATAATTTAAATGAAGTGATGAATGCATTAATCTATAAATTAGAACATAAAGAGACAACTTTTAACGATTTATTAAAATTTATTAAAGGACCAGATTTTCCTACAGGCGGAATTGTTGAAGGTATTGATGAAATTGAAAAAGCCTTTAAAACTGGGCGTGGTCGAGTTGTAATCAGAAGTAAAGTTGAAGTGAATGATACTGAATTAATAGTGACTGAACTGCCTTTTGAGGTTAATAAAGCAGATTTGGTTAGAAAAATCAGTGATATTGCCACAAAGAAAAAAATTGATGGTATCGTTGAAGTCAATGATATATCTGACCGTGATGGTATTAGAATTGAAATTAAACTCAAAAAAGACATCGCAAGTGATGTTATTTTGGCGTATTTACATAAGAATACAGATTTATCAAAAACATTTAATTATAATATGGTTGCGATTAGTCAAAGAAGTCCAAGACTATTATCTTTAGAAGAAATATTAAATGAATATATTCTTCATCAAAAAGAAGTCATTCGTAATCGTTCGAATTTTGAATTACAACGTTTTGAAAAAAGAAAACACATTGTTTTAGGTTTCTTAAAAATGGTGAGTGTCTTAGATGAAGTGATTAGAATGATTCGTCAGTCAACGGGTAAAAAAGATGCTGAAGGTAAATTAATTAAGAAATATAAATTTACCAATGAACAAGCAGATGCAATCGTTTCATTAAGATTGTATCGTTTATCATCAACTGATGTAACTGAAATGGAAAAAGAATCTATTAGTTTATCTAAAGAAATAAAACGTTTAACAAAAATATTAAATAATGAAAACGAATTAGAAACTGTCATCATTAATGAAATCAAGGAATTGGTAGAAAAATATCCAACGCCTAGATTGTCTGTTATTAAAGGTGAAATTAAAAAAATCGAGTTTGATGAACAAGAGCTAATAGAAAATGAAAATGTTATGGTTGTTATCTCAAGAGACGGATACATTAAACGTTCATCAATGAAATCTTATCAAGCCACTCAAGGTTCAACGGGATTAAAAGAAAATGATATTATTCTTAAGAAAACTGATGTCAATACAAGAGATACTTTATTACTATTCACCAATTTAGGTAATTTCATTAATCTACCAGTTCATAAAGTGATGGACGCTAAATGGAAAGATTTAGGTGATTATGTTGGTAATTATGCAACATTAAAAAATAAAGAAAGAGTGATAGATTACCTTGTTATTGATGAGTTTGATGCATCACGTTATGTGATGGTTGCAAACCAAGATGGAGCGATAAAAAGAGTTCTTCTTGAAGAATTTGTTAAAACAAGGATTAATAAGACTTTTAGTGTGTTATCATGTTCTAAAGTTAATGAGTTGGTTTCAGTGGATTTACAAGAAGAATATGACCAATATGTTGTTATGGTTTCAAAAAACAGCTACGTTATAAAATATGAAATTGAAGAAATATCAATTCAATCTTTGATGGCCAAAGGTGTTAAAGGTATTAATTTAAGAAAAGATCAATTAGTCGGTGCTAAATTTGCAACAGCGATTAATAAAGATGAATTATTGATGCTAACAAACCGTGGTGGTTTAAAGAGAGAATCTACTGCGAATATTGACATTTCACACCGACCTGCCAAAGGTAAAAGGGTGTTTAAGTTGATTAAATCGAACCCTTACAAAGTTGTTGGTATGAATGTAGAGAATATTTTTAGATTAAAAGAATTTATTAATATACGCTTGTCCGCAAAGAATAAAGACAAATGTATTTTAGGACCAGACCTTAAACCAGACCGTTATGAAAATGGAATTCCAATATTTGCTAAAGAAGATCATCCAACGAACTTGATGATTGATAAAGACAGATATCCAGAAACTCATGAAATATTGGTGAACTTAATAGACGAAGTGATTGAAGAAGATGAAGAAGATAGTGATGATGTGATGTCTGAATTAGAAAAAATCATATCAATTTCTGATGATGATCCAAACGAAGTTGATGAATCAACGGATACTATAGAGGATGAAGATAAAGAAGATGAAGAAGATGACGATGACATCATTCAACAAAGATTGTTTTAAAAGGAGATTTATGAAAAAATTAATGACATTATTCATGTTATTTTCTGTTTTGTTTTTGACAGGATGTAATTTTCTCGATGATGAAGAAACAGAAAATATCGAGGTGGATTATACAAATTATATAATAGTTTCAACCATTGATGATTTAAAAGAAATGGATATCAATAAGTCTTATGAACTTGATCAAGACATTGATTTAAACGGAGAAGAATGGACACCTTTGGGAACCTTCAACCGACCATTTAGAGGCCATTTTAATGGTAATGGATATACTATTTCAAATTTCATTATCACTAAAAATAATCAAGGTTATAACGGCTTGTTTGGTTATATCGAAGGGAATGTTGAAAACTTAAATGTGACTGATTTCAACATCAATATTACGTCTGACTTTTTGGTGAATGTTGGTGGACTAGCAGGAATGAGCTATGGGTCTATTTCCAATGTTACAGTGGACGGTTTTATTAAAGTAACTTCTACACAAGGTAATGTTTATGCTGGATTATTAGTAGGGAATGCATTAACTTCATTACAAAAGTTAGTCATTGCTAAAGAGTTTAAGCCTATGAGTATTTATAATAATCATGCAACAGGTATATTAGAAATGAATGGCAGTGAAATTAATTATGTTGGTGGTTTAATCGGTAAAGCACAAAACATTAAAATATATGATAATGATATTATTGATGTTGATATTGAAGTAAATTCTGGTTTATCGACCTATGTTGGTGGAGTGGTTGGACATTATTTTTTATATGATATAGAAACGACAGATAGTTCTTTATCAGTTGATAAAGATTTATTGTATAGAAATATTGCTAAAGTTACCTTTAATATCACAAGTTCAACTGATTTATCTTTGGGTGGATTTGCTGGTTATAATCAAAACGCAAATGTATTTAATAATTTTGTATTGATTGATTTGAATGTTTCAGTTACCAAATATCAAGTTGGATTAACATTAGGTGAAAACTGGATGTTAGATATTGGCAAAAATCTTTCGGTCCTTGAATCAGAGTTAATAGAAAGTCAATTAATGGCCGGCTCTTATGGATCAAACATAGGTTCAAACTACGTGAATACAATTACTGAGGAAGGCTTGTATGCTTCTTATATTAGTACTGATAACTACTCACTTCAGGGAACTGAAGTGAATACAACCGATTTAGATAAAATATCATTTTATGAAAATCAATTTACAACGCTTGAAAGACCATTTATAGAGAAGATTATTCAATTATTATTTACAGAATAGAGGTGGAATAATGAATTGTATTAAAACCATCAAGACAAAATCAATTCCTCATGATGTCTTTATAGAAATGACAAAGCTCTATAAACGCATAGGGATGAATGAATATTATGAAGACTTATTCTCTAAAAGTCTTGATTATTATAAGCAAAAAACCGCTGAAGATAATGCAAAGAGTTTTTATCAGTTTTTTTCGCCTGATTTTAAACACATTCCCTCTTCAAGACTATCGTCTTTAACACTTGATTCTTCAGTGGCGAATAATCGCTCTGAACAATTGTTTAAGAATATACATCAAGTTTTTAGAAAAATTCATTACGAAAGTTATGAACCTTTTAAGTTAGAAGTTGTTGAAATTAGAGAATTGGTCGGTTACTTGTTTAAAGATGTGATTGAATTACCAAGATATCGTAAATACGGTTCTAAACAATCATTGTTAAAGCCAGCCTCTGTTTCCATCAGAGAAGTTTTTGAGAATTATTTGGAAGATGTTA
Organism: Mycoplasmatota bacterium; assembly: GCA_027859085.1. Lineage (GTDB taxonomy): Bacteria > Bacillota_I > Bacilli_A > Izemoplasmatales > Hujiaoplasmataceae > Hujiaoplasma. The sequence continues at coordinate 25,166 of JAQIBJ010000013.1, read as the reverse complement.
AAAAAATGTCAAAAAATCAAGTTATAGAGCCATTTTATCTTTACATTAATTTCATGATTGATTTTATCAATATGAAAGTCTATGACTTTAAATACAATGATTTAATTGGCACTTTATTGTTTTATATTTTATTGATTGAAAGCGGATTAAATGTTAGTTATTATATTGGGTTTTTTCCGAAGTTATTAATGATTAAAGAAGATTATAATAAATTATTACATCAATCATCTTTTCAGTGGGAAGAAGGTTTATCAGAAGTGGTTCCACTGACTAAATTTATGATTAAAATATATAAAAGAATGTATGATGATCTTAATGATTTAGCAAGAGACATTCAATATGATAAAGATTTACCAATAAAAAAATCTGATTATATAGAAAACATTATCTTAAAAATGCCAGAAACTTTTTCAAAACAAGATATCAGAAAGAAACATCCTCTTGTATCAGATTCAACTATTAATCGAACTTTAAAACGTTTGCAAGAAGATAATGTTATACGTTCTTTAGGCAAAGGAAGAAGTGCTAAATGGGTTAAAATTGTTGACAACAAAGATGATAAAGGACAATTAAAACTACACTTAGGAGAGAATAATGACGATTAACGAGATCATTAAACTTGCATTAAAAGAAGATATACCAACAACTGATATTTCTAGTGAGTATCTATTCAATGATGAAATATCAGAAGGTCAATTTATAGCAAAAGAAGATGGTGTGATTTCAGGTATTGATGTATGCCTAGCTGTCTTTAAAAAGATTGATGAGTCAACTGTATTTAATATCATCGCTAAAAATAGTGATGAAGTTAAAAAAGATATGGTGATTGCGACAGTCTATGGTAAGACAAAATCTATTTTACAGGCAGAACGCGTTGGTCTTAATTTCTTGCAAAGAATGTCCGGAATTGCTTCAATGACCAAAAAATTTGTTAATGAAACAAAAGGCACTCATACAAAAATATTGGACACTAGAAAAACAACACCTTTATTAAGAGAACTTGAGAAACGTGCTGTTCTTGATGGTGGGGGAATAAACCACCGTATGAGTTTATCTGATATGGTCATGCTTAAAGACAATCATCTAAAAGCAAGTGGTGGGATTATTAAGGCTGTCAAAAAAGTGAAAAAACAGATTGATAAATCTATTCAAATAGAAGTTGAAGTTGAATCTTTAGAACAATTAAAAGAAGCGTTGTTAAGTGAAGCAGATGTCATTATGCTAGACAATATGAGTTTGGATATGATGAAAGAAGCTGTAAATATTAACAATGGGATGAAATTATTAGAAGCAAGTGGTAATATGGTGTTATCTAGGATTAAAGAAGTTTCAAGTACTGGTGTTGACTATATAAGTGTTGGCGCATTAACACATTCTTATCACTCAATGGATATTTCATTAAAATTTTAGAAAAGAGGCCTTACCTTGATTAAGAGTAAATATTTATGGAAAAAACAAATTGAAGGGATAGTAAAAGATAAAGATATCTTTGAGCTCATTAATAAAAACAGAGACATTCATGATCATGAAGCATTTTTCTCTATGGGCATAGAAGCTATTCATTCTCCATATTTACTGAAAGATATGGATAAGGCAGTAGAACGAATAAAAAAAGCGATTGAAGACAAAGAAAAAATACTTATCTTTGGTGATTATGACTGTGACGGTATCACATCAGTTGCCATCATGTATCGAGTATTATCGAATGCAGGTGCGAATGTTGATTATAGAATACCTGATAGATTCACTGATGGTTATGGGTTGAATTTAGACATTGCCAATGATATTGTTGATGATGGTTATAACCTTATCATTACAGTAGATAATGGTATATCTTCAATAGAAGAAATAAATTTTATTCAAGAACATAAAATTGATGTCATCTTGACAGATCATCATGAGTTTAAAGAGACTTTACCAAAAGCATATACCATATTGCATTCTAAATTGAGTGATAATTACCCTTTCAAAGAAATCGCAGGGTGTATGGTTGCGTTTAAGCTCGCATGGGCGATTAAAGGTGAGTTTCCTGAAGAGTTAAGTGATTTGGCGATGATAGGGACAATCGCTGATTTAATGCCTTTAGAAGCAGAAAATCAAGCCATTGTAAACATTGGTTTAAAACAACTTAAAAAGACCACAAATTTAGGACTTAGAAAAATTTTAAATTATTCTGATTTAGATATTGTTAATCAAACTTCAATAGCATTTCAAATAGCCCCTAAGATTAATAGTAGTGGACGTTTAAATAAAGGTGGACTAGCAATTGAATTATTAATTACAGAGGATATAAAGAAAGCCAATGATTTAATTTTAAAAATCGAAGAAAATCATATATTAAGAAAAAAACACACAGAACGTTCTTTTGCAATAGCAGAGAATTTAGTGAATCATTTAGATCAAGTCCTTGTATTGGGATCTGATAAGTTTCACGAAGGCGTGGTTGGAATATGTGCTCAACGAATTTCTGAAAAGTATCAAAAACCAACGATTGTGCTTACAATTGATGGTGATGTTGCGAAAGGTTCTGCAAGAACCTTTGGACAAATATCTATTCTAAATATGTTGAAGAAAACTGAAGATTTGCTTGAAAGATTCGGTGGACATGATCAAGCAGCTGGTATGCAATTAAAGGTTGAAAATATTAATGCTTTTAGGAAAAGATTAAACCAACTTGATATTGAAGATAATGAGCCGGAATTAAATATCGATATGGAAATTGATTTAAGAGATATAACCAAAGACACCATTCAAAGACTGCAAGAAAAGTCTTTTCATACTGCTTTATTCTTAATGAAAGGATTAAGGGTCGTTAGAAAACAGATTATAGGTAAAAATCATGTTAAACTGTCATTAGAATATGAGCATCAGTTATTTGATGCCATTAAGTTTAATAGTTTAGAATATTATTATAATTTAAACGAGAATGATGTCATTGATGTTTGTGGTGGTTTGTCTATCAATCGTTTTAGGAATAAAGAATCTGTTCAAATTATGATTAATGATCTTAAATGTGATCATTTACAAGTGATTGATTATCGCCATTCTGTGAATACTGTTGATATACAAGAAAATCTATATCCTGAGTTTGTTGTATTGAATGATGAAACCGTTATAAAAACAAATGAAATAAAAAGTATATTTGAAAATCATCATTCATTTGCATTGTTTCCTAAATTTTTAAACATTAATTTCAATCAAATTATTGATCGAAACGAATTGTTAAAAGTTTATATGAAATTAAAAAAATTACCGCAGTTTACAAAATTTGATATAATGAATATATTAAGTTTGCAAGAGGAGGTCGCAGAAATCATAATTCAGATATTTGATGAGTTAAATTTCTTGAAACGACATAAAAATTATTATAGTATAAAAGATAAAAACAAAGCTGATTTAACACAGTCTAGTACCTATCAATTATTATTAGACAAGAAGAAAACTATTGATTGGTTATATCAATCAACGAACGATAAAATAAATAAATATTTGGAGGATCATTATGGATTATAGTAAGTATATTAAAAATGTACCAGATTTCCCTGTTAAAGGTATTCAATTCAAAGATATTACACCATTAATAGGAAACGGGAAAGCTTTTAAAGCATGCATTGATGAGTTTTGTGATTTTGCAAAAGAACAAAAAGCAACCAAGATTGTTGGGCCTGATGCAAGAGGATTTATTGTGGGAGCACCAGTTGCTTATGCTTTAGAATTACCATTTATTCCAATTAGAAAACCTGGTAAATTACCAAGAGAAACTTTTGATTATGATTATGATTTGGAATATGGTTCTAACTCACTATCAATGCATAAAGATGCAATTGGAAAAGGAGATAGAGTCATTATTATGGATGACTTATTAGCCACTGGCGGCACATTAGAAGCCACGATTAAACTTGTTGAAGAAGCTGGTGGAGAGGTTGTTGGATTAACATTTATTATTGAATTATTAGAATTAAAAGGTAGAGAAAGAGTCGGAAAATATCCGATAAAAGTGTTATTAAAATATTAGGGGGATTTCATTGGCACAAATAGATTATTATAAGCCTCTACAAGAGGCGCTATCTAAATACTTATCTAAACCTAAGCATCTTAAACTCATAAGAAGCGCTTTTGACTATGCTCAATCTAAACATGTCGACCAATATCGTAAATCTGGAGAACCATATATTATACATCCAAGAGATGTTGCGATTACACTTGCTGAATATGAAGTAGATCCAAATACAATTATTGCTGGGTTACTACATGATATATTAGAAGATACAGATACAACTTATGAAGAAATCTTTGAAACTTTTGGTGAAGAAATAGCTGATATTGTTGAAGGACTAACAAAATTAAAACAATTACAATATCAAAACTCAAAAGTTTTACAACAAGCTAAGAACCACCAAAAAATGATTCTTGCGATGGCAAAAGATATTCGCGTTATTTTTGTAAAACTGGCTGATAGATTAAATAATATGAGGACATTATCATTTTTAAATGATGAAAGGCAAACAAGAATTTCAAGAGAAACACTTGATATTTTTGTACCAATTGCACATCGTTTGGGGATGTATCGCTTAAAGGCTGAGTTAGAAGATTTAGCATTTAAGTATCTTTACCCTTATGATTACCAAGAAATCGCTAAAAAATTACGCGATAAGAAAGGCAGTCGTGAAGCTGATGTTTATCGTATGGAAGAAGAACTTCAAAAGTTATTAAAAGCTGAGAATTTTAGTTTTGAAATTAGAGGTCGAATTAAAAACATTCATTCCGTTTACACAAAAATGAAAAATAAGAAAATTGATTTCGATGAAATACATGATCTACTGGCGTTACGCATCATTGTTGACAGTGTCAGTGACTGTTATCGAGCCATAGGTATTGTCCATTCTAAATTCATTCCTGTTCCAGGAAGATTTAAAGATTATATTGCTATGCCTAAGCCTAACATGTATCAATCGTTACATACGACCGTGGTTAGTAATGGTAAAATCTATGAGATTCAAATAAGAACTCAAGAAATGGATGAGATTGCTGAAAAAGGTGTTGCAGCTCACTGGGCATATAAAGAAACACACGGAAAACGTTCAAACAGAAAAGACATTGAAAATATTATGTCATCTAAATTAAGATGGTATTCCGAGTTGATTAAATATACTGAAGAATCAGACTCAGATGAAGAAATATTAGATATTTTCACTGGAGATATTCTTAATGCCAATGTCTATGTATTTACACCAAAAGGTGACATCATTGATTTAGCAGCTGGTGCGACGACTCTTGATTTTGCATTTAGGATTCATACTAAAGTTGGTGAAAAAACTGTTGGTGCAATTGTTAACGGAAAAATTAGACCACTAGACTATATGTTAAAAACCGGTGATTTGGTTGAAATTAAAACATCTAAAAATTCTGTTGGTCCTAATGAAAATTGGCTTAATATTGCTAAAACTTCAAATGCTAGAAGCAAAATTAAAAACTTTTTGAATAGACAAAAACGTGATTATTTAATTGAAAAAGGAAAGAACGATTTTGATAAAGAAGTAAAAAGCAGACATATTGAATTATCTATTGATGACAAAACAGTTAATACGCATTTTAAATCTAGACATATTGAAACTGAAGAAGATTTATATTATGAGATTGGAAAAGGTGTTTTATCTGCCATTAATGTAGTGAATGTCTTGGTTGGTAAACCAGAAATCACTGAAGAAGAATTATTAGAAAAGTACAATCGTGAGGAATCAACCAAAAAGAAACGATACGTTCATTCCGATATTAATGTGATTGTAGAGGGTGTTGATAAACCATCGATTAAATTAGCCAATTGTTGTAAACCGATATATGGTGATAGTATTATTGGCTATGTCTCAAAATCATATGGTATTATGGTTCATAGAAAATCTTGTAATAACGTCGGAACTTATGATGAGAATCGTTTAATTGATGTTTATTGGGGCGATGATGAAGCGAAAAAATATTTAACCAGCTTAAAGATATATGTTGAAAACAGAGACAATATATTGGCTGAAATCATCAATGCATCAACATCATCTAAAGGTAAGATTGTCCAAGTTTCCGCTCAAACAAATGATTTGAAGCAAGGTACTATTATTACAAAAATAGAAATATCAAGTGTCAATGAACTTGATAATCTTGTGGCCAATTTACAAAAAGTAAAAGGCGTCTTTTCAATAGAAAGGATGGGCACATGAAAGTCATCGTTCAAAGGGTAAAAAATGCTAACGTAAAAGTGGATAATCAATTAATTAGTGACATTAAAAATGGGTTTCTATTGTTGGTAGGTTTACATAAAAATGATACATTAAAAGATTTAGAGTATGTTGCGAAGAAAATATCCAAATTAAGAATTTTTTCTGATGATAAAGGATTAATGAACTTAGATATATCAAAAGTAGATGGGGAAGTGTTATCAATTTCACAATTTACCATCTATGGTGATGTAAAAAAACAAAATCGACCAGGCTTCTCAGATGCAATGCCTTATGAACAAGCACATAAAATGTATGACACTTTCAATCGCTTGTTGGTTGAACAAGGTTTAAGGGTGAAAGAAGGGCTTTTTGGAAAAGATATGAAAGTATCTTTGGTTAATGATGGTCCAGTAACAATTATTGTTGATACAGAGGAATAAGATTATTTGACTAGAGGTTAAAAATCGAATATAATATTTATATAAAAAAATAATGGAGGGCAGTATGGAAAAAAGAGACAAGGTATTTGAAAAAATAAAAGAAATGATTGTACAAGAATTAGGAGTGAAACCTGAAATCGTTAATTTAGAAGCAGGATTAGCTGAAGACTTTGGTGCTGATTCATTAGATGCATTAGAATTATTCAATCAAATTGAAAGTGAATTTTTAATCACCATCACTGATGAAGCTGCAACTGATATGAAAAACGTTCAAGATTTAGTGGATTATGTAGCTAACAGTGTTAGTGACGATTATTTTGGATAGAAATAAATGTCGTCCTTTTTAGGACGATTTTTTTTAGAAAGGAATTGCTATGATAAGAAGAATTAAAGGCACATATGATATATTACCTGAAGAAGCTGAAAAGTGGCAGAAAATTGAAGATGTTATGAGAAAAGTTGCAAGAATCTTTAATTTTAAAGAAATTAGAACTCCAATTTTTGAGGCTTCAGAGCTTTTCCATCGATCAGTAGGCGAAAGTAGTGACATTGTAAAAAAAGAAACTTATGACTTTGAGGATAGAGGAAAACGTTCAAATACGTTAAGACCAGAAGGAACTGCACCAATTGCAAGGGCTGTGATTGAAAACAAGTTATATGCAGATCCAGCTCAACCTCAAAAATTATATTATTTTGGACCAATGTTTAGATATGAAAGACCGCAAAAAGGGAGACAAAGACAATTCCATCAATTTGGTGCTGAGATTATTGGATCAGCATCACCTTTAGTAGACGTTGAAATTATTAATTTTGCATTAACTTACTTAAAAGCTTTAGGAATAGATGATGTCATCGTTAAAGTTAATTCTTTAGGAGATAAAGCATCTAAGGAAAATTATATAAAAGTCTTAAGAGAGTATTTAGAACCAAATATAAATGAATTATGTCAAGATTGTCAAAGAAGACATGAAGAGAATCCACTTAGGGTTTTAGATTGTAAGGTTGATCAAAAAAATCCTATTCTTTTGAATGCACCTAAACCAGTTGATTATTTAACAGATGAAGCAAGATATCATTTTGATCATGTGGTTCAAGGACTTGAATCGCTTCAATTAGATTTTGAAATTGATGGTAATTTAGTACGTGGTTTAGATTATTACACACATACTGTTTTTGAAATCCAAAGTCAGTCTGATTCATTGGGTTCACAATCAACACTTGTTGGTGGTGGACGTTATAATCATTTAATTGAAGAACTTGATGGGCCTGATACACCAGCAGTTGGTTTTGCTTTTGGGGCCGAAAGATTATTGCTTGCATTAGAAAATTCTCCAGTACTGGAATCTAAATCAGAAATACATGCTTATTTTATTAGTTTGGATAATATTTTTACCAACGAAGGTTTAAAAATAATTAATGATTTAAGAATGGGCGGTATTTTAATAGACTATGACTTTTTAAATAGAAGTTTAAAAGCTCAATTTAAACAAGCAGATAGATTAAATGCTAAGTTTTATTTGATCTATGGAGAAAAAGAAGCAAAAGAAGGAATCATTAATGTAAAGGATTCAGAAACAGGCGAACAAGTGCCTGTTAAAATTGATGATTTATATGATTATTTATTGAAACAACTAAAAGGTGGCAGTTGTTCAAATGGTTGTAGTGGCTGTTAATTTAATAAAATAGTATTTTTCATTTTAAAATATGTTATAATAATTTCAGGATGTGACTATGGATAAAAAGAAAATTAGCGACGAAAAACTTAATAGAATTATTAAATATTTAGTCATTATTTTGCTGAGCATGGGAACATTATTCATTGCAATGCAATTTAGTGATTTTTGGAGTTGGATTTTTGCAGCATTTAGGTCAGTTATTATACCAATAGGTATTGCTTATATTTTTGCTTTAATACTATTTCCTCTTATTCGTTACTTGGAAAAAAAGGGTATTGGTCCTAGAGGTTTTTCACTAGGATTAGTGTTTGTATTTACAGTAGGCTTAATATTTGCAGCATTTTATTTTTTAATTCCTTTAATCACTAATGAAATTCAAAATTTCTTTGAATTTGAATTCCAAAATATCGTTGATTATATTACCACCGATTTAAGAGATGATTTTATTTTTGGTCAAAATATTTATGACCAGATATCTAATTACATTATTCAATCGAATGTACTACAAGACACATTAGAATCTTTTATACCAGGATTTATTTCTGGTATCAGTCATTGGATATTACCTTTAATTACTAGTATTGCTTTATTACCAATTTTATTATTGTATTATTTATATGATTATGAATTGATTGGTGACCATATTAGAGGGATTATTCCAAAAAAACATGAAAAAAGAGTTTCAAAATTAACAACAAGATTAAATGAAACTGTTGGCGCGTATTTACGTGGTCAGCTAATGTTAATGATAGCTTTAGGATCAGTTGCAACAATTGTTTATAAATTGATCGGTTTAAAATACTATTTCGTATTTGGTTTATTGGCAGGTATTACCAATATTATTCCTTATTTTGGTTTAATCATTGCTGCACTTCCACCAATAATTTATTCGATGTTAGCAACAAGCGGACCGGGACCATTATTGATTATTATGGTTAACTTTGTGTTACAGTTCATAGAAGGAAATATTTTCCAACCATTGATTATGTCACATCAACTGTCCATACATCCGATATTAATTATAGTGTCCATTCTCTTCTTTGGGTCCCTCTTTGGAGCAATCGGCGTCATATTCGCTTCGCCAATTGCAGCTTCAATTCGAGTGTTCTATCAATTCTTTAGAGATTTGCGAAAAGAAAAGAATGAAAATAACCTTTCTGAAGCTAAGGGTACATGATGAAACTAAGAAGAGAGAAAATATACTCTCACTATGAAGTTTCTTTCATAATGTTTTATTGGACAATGATATGTTTTTTACCAATTGTTCTTGTGTTTCCATACACATTTGATATTGATCAAATCATTGATCCTTCACTATACATTGTAATTATTTTGGGTATTAATGGACTTATTACGATTTTTGGAAGTTTATTATTGTTTATAAAAAAAGATAAATTAAAAAGAGAAGTTAAAGTACATTATAGAGGCGAGTTTATATATTTAATTTTCGTCAGTGCTTTTGCGATATTGGGATTTGTTGTTTTATTTGATTACTTAGGTGGAAATAGAGACTATATTGCGAATATTTTGGTGTTTATTTCAGCTGTAACTTTAATATTACTTGGATTTCTTGGAAGAAAATATTTTAAGTTTGATTATATAAAAAGAAAATGATGGCTGCCTGTGCGGCCTTTATTTCTAGAGGTGTTTATGCGTTTTAATAGATTAGAAAATTTAATTTCAGAAAATGGTTTGCAAAAATTACATGATAAATTTGTCATTGTCTTTGGCCTAGGTGGGGTTGGCTCTTTTGCAGCTGAAGCCTTGGTGAGAAGTGGTATAGGTCATTTAGTAGTTGTTGATTATGATACAGTTGATATCACTAATATTAATAGACAACTCATTGCTTTAGAATCTACAATTGGTGAATATAAAACACAAGTATTCTTAAACAGAGCCAAAGATATCAATCCAGAGATTGAAATTGAAGTGGTTAATCAAAAAGTAACTGAAGATAATGTTTTTGAAATATTAAAGAGAAAACCTGATTTTGTTTTAGATTGTATAGATGATGTTTTTGCGAAAGTAGAACTTGCAAAAGCATGTCAATCATTAGGTATACCGATTATTTTAGCCATGGGATTTGCAAATAAATTTCATCCTGAAATGATTCGATTATCTGTATTAAAGAAAACAAGTGTTTGTCCCTTAGCCAAGGTAATGAGAAGAAAGTTTAAAGATGCTGGTTTGTCTATGGATATACCTGTGGTATATTCAGAAGAAAAACCCGCTGAGGTCATTGATAAACAAATTCTTGGTTCAACTGCGTTTTGCCCTAGTTCGGCAGGGCTAATGATGGCTTCTTTTGTCATCAATAATTTAATAGAAAGTGAATAAGAGCAAATGAAAAAAATAGTATTGGCAGGCGGATGCTTTTGGGGTGTCCAAGCTTATTTTGATTTAGTAAAAGGCATTACAAAAACAACTGTGGGTTATATTGATGGCATGATGGATAATCCGACTTATCAAGATGTTCTCAACGGAAGTGGTCATACAGAAGCGTTGTATTTAGAGTATGATGAATCTGTGACTTCTTTATCGCTGATTTTTGAACATTATTTTAATATCATTGATCCAACATCGGTGAATCGTCAGGGCAATGATATTGGTCTGACTTATAGAACTGGTATATATTGTTATGACGAATCAGATATTGATGTTGCAATAAAATATATCGTTTCTATACGCAATCAATATGTTAAAGAAATTGTCACAACTGTAAAAATGTCAAAAGATTTTACAGTGGCAGAAAATTATCATCAACACTATTTGGATAAAAACCCAAATGGTTATTGTCATATTAATTTAAACAAAATAACCAATATACAAGAGTTTCCAATTTATAAGAAAAATAAATAATTTTTAATGAGGTGTCGTTTATGAAAAGAGATGGTTATATACACTGGGATGAATATTTTATGGGCGTTGCGGATTTATCTTCGAAACGATCTAAAGATAATGTTTCTCAAGTAGGTGCGTGTATTGTTAATCAAAGAAATCATATTGTTGGAATAGGATACAATGGCTTTCCAATAGGTTGTTCAGATGATGAATTACCATGGGAAAGAGAAGGTGAATTTCTAGATACGAAGTATGCGTATGTGGTTCACGCCGAAGCCAATGCGATTTTGAATTCTAATAAAGATTTACTGAATTCACGGATATATGTGACATTATTTCCTTGTAATGAATGTGCAAAGCTTATTATTCAATCTGGAATTAAAGAGGTTATTTATTTAGAAGACAAATATCCAGATATTGATATGACTAAAGCTTCAAAAAAATTATTTAAAATGGCTGGAGTTAATTTTAAGAAATTAGAAAAATATGATGTTAGGATAAACTATGAAGGAACTTACTAAAAAATTATGGCCGATAATAAGGATATTAATCATTCCATACATCATTTTGATGTTTTTATTGGTGTATCGTATTGATTATTTGATTTATGCCCCAGGAGGCATCACAGAAGTAGAATCTGTGATAGACATTGATTATGAAGTTGAAGAAATAAAAGGTTCAATTTCTTCAACTTATATTATATCTTTTAAAAGACCAACTTTCTTTCAATTCGTTATTAATGACTTTTCGAAATATAATGAAGTGATTATTTTACCAGAATATTATAGACATTATACAGACCAAGAAAATAGAGAAATTAGTTATCTTCAAAAGATGACGAGTGTTGATGCAGCAGTGATTGTTGCGTATCAATTGGCGAGTGAAGATAATGATGACATCATCTTTGAAGAATCCGCAACTTATCATGTGGTTTTGGTCACCGGTAAGGCTGAGGATTTATCAAACTATGATTCAGTGGGTTTAGGTGATGAGTTTATCTCGATGATTGGAGAAAGTGATGAATTAGTCACTGACATTAATGATTTGACAGATTTTATGATAGAAGGTAATTCATATACATTTAATTTTAAGAATGAAGAAGCACTATATCAAGTCGACTTAACAACCGAAGATATTGAAGATAGAGCCTTAATTTTAACAGAATATTTACTTGTAAATGAAGATGAAATAAACCCTAAGTTTACTGAAAATGATTCAAATATAGGTGGGCCATCAGGGGGATTATTACAGACATTATCAATTTATAACAATTTAATTCAAGAAGATATTACTCATGGATTGAAAATAGCAGGTACTGGCACGATTAGATATGATGGTAGTGTTGGATACATCGGTGGTGTAAAACAAAAGATTGCGACAGCTTACATTAATAAAGTTGATCTCTTTTTTATTCCTGCGATAGATGAAAGATATTCTTCGCATAATTATATAGAAGCTTTAGCGGCTTGTGAGGAATTTGGTATTGATCCTGAAGGTTGGTTGATACCTGTTGCAACAATTCAAGAAGCCATTGATTATTTAGAAGGGATTGAATAATATGAAAGCGTATTTTAAATCCTGGAAAGTATTAAATAAAGAATTAGGAATGACTGATTTACTTGATGCATTATTTGCCAGTTTATTTTATTCGTTATTAATTTTAACACCGACAATTTTAATATTTGGTCAAATCATATCCATGTATTATTATTTGTTAAATCTTTGGGTTGTTTTGATAATGCTTGTTTCAGTCGGTATTTCTATGTTACAATTGTTGATGTGGAAAAAGACAATTTTGATTAAAAAGAAAGACATATCTGTAAATATTAATCAACTTTTTAGCAAACTGTTGATCACTTATAGCGTTGTTATTTTAGTTGTTGGATTATTATTTATCTTTGTCTTTATTCCAATGATGCAAATTTAGGAGGACTTATGAAAAAGTGGATAGCATTGATGGTAGGCTTACTTGCCTTCGATCAATTAACAAAATTTTTAGTGGCTACCTATGAGATTAATTATGGACTCATTGAAGGATTCTTACATATTACTTATGTTAGAAATTTAGGGTTGGTTTTTGGTATGTTTCAAGGAGCGACTACAACCTATACACTAGTATTAACAATTTTTGCACTGATTGCTTTAAGTATTTTTGGTGTAATGTTTTATAAAAATGATTTTAAAGATAAGAGAACTCATTGGTACGCTTTGGCTTTAACTTTATTGATTGCAGGTACACTGGGTAATGCGATTGATCGTTTATTTCAACCAGATCACGGTGTCATTGACTTTATTGATTTTAGAGGATTAGGTGATTTGTGGACATATGTCTTTAATTTTGCGGATGTATATTTAAATGTTGGTTTGGTCATTTTGTTCATTGATGTTTTCTTTTTAGAAAACAAAAGGAGAAAAGAACATGAATGATGATGTAATAAGAATGACTGTAACAAATGATCAAAATAAAACACGCATAGATAAATATTTATCAAATGAGTTGGATGAAATATCAAGATCTACCATTCAATCTTTAATTGATGAAGATTACATTTTAGTCAATGGAGAATCGACTAAATCATCTTATAAATTAAAAGAAAATGATTTAATTGAAATTTTTGAAACTGAACTTAACTCAAAAGAAATTACGCCAATGAATATTCCTTTGGAAATTGTATATGAAGATGATGACTTACTAATTGTCAATAAACCATCAGGTATGGTTGTACACCCGGCACCTGGTCATTATAAAGATACAATGGTGAATGCTTTAATGTATCATTTTGAGTCGCTTTCAAATATCAATGGTAGTTTAAGACCAGGTATCGTTCATCGTTTAGATAAAGATACCAGTGGATTATTAATGGTTGCGAAGAATAATTACGCCCATGAAAAATTGGCAGAAGAACTTCAATTGAAAGAGACAAAAAGAGAATATATAGCTTTGGTTGAAGGTGTTATAAAAAATAAGCGCGGTAAAATAAACGCACCAATTGGAAGAGATCCACATAATAGATTAAGAATGAGTATCATTTCTGGCGGTAAGAGTGCTGTGACACATTTCGAAGTCATTGAAGTATTTAATGATATGACATTAATTAAATGTCGATTAGAAACAGGTCGTACTCATCAAATTAGAGTGCATATGAAATATATTGGTCATCCACTTGTGAATGATGAATTATATGGTATAAAAATTGATGACTTTGGTCAATATTTACACGCTAAAATTATTGGGTTCACTCATCCTAGAACTAATGAATGGATGTCGTTTGATTCGGAATTACCTGAAGAATTTAAAGAATTTTTACATAAAAAAAAGGGTTAACAAATAGTTATCCCTTTATTTTTTGCATATTTTTAAAATTTATTTTAGCAATTTGATTAAAAATGTCGTCTCCATATTTTAGATGTATCAGTTTTCCAATGGCGTCAACTGAACCAGATGCACCTTTAGGAAGTGTTAAATTTATGCTTTCACTTAGTCTGTCCATTTCAATTAGGAATGTGTATCTAGCAATAATTGCGGCAACAGCAACTGATTGATGGATAGATTCTGCTTTTTCAATCAATTCTATCTGTTTTACAACATCTTGTTCTTCTAAATATTTATAGTAGTTCTTTTCACTACAGAATTGATCGATAATGATGGTGTCGTATTCTTTATGCTTACTCATTAATTTTTTAATGGCGTGATTGTGAAGATAAGCTTTTATTTTATTCATATTATAGCCTTTTTTTGTTAATTCATTAAATTTTTCGTTATTTAAGACTATTGTATGGTGAGGTATTTGTTTGATTAAGTGAGGCGCGATTTTCAAAATAACATCATCGTTGATATTTTTACTATCTTGAATGTTATATTCTTTTAGAAATGGGTAGTTTTTAGGACCAATTAAGGCAGCGGTTACGACTACTGGGCCGAAAAAATCTCCAGTACCAACTTCATCTGTACCAATAGCCGTTTTTTTATAGTACTCATTCATATAGGCTGTTTGATTAATTGGTTTAGGAATAGAGGGTTTAATACCTGTAACTTTTACCCATTTTTGATATTCTTCTTCAGCATCTTCACCTTGAAATAACACTTTATTTGATTTGTAAACACTGATGGTAAATTCATCTGTTTTAAAAAGGTGTTTGATATGTGGGGTGTTTGGCTCTACTTCACAAGATTTGTAGTAATTTTTAAGTTTTTCTAGATATTTATCATTTATTTCGAAAACAGTCTTCATTGTCTCAACTCCTCTTTTTATTTTATCACAATTTGTGGTAAAATAGAAGATACGGAGAGTGAATATGATTGCAGATATAAAAAAACTTGAATTTGATAAAATAAAACAAATTTTATCTTCATATACAATAACTGATATTGGTCATTCTGATGTTTTAGAAATTCAACCGATTAATAATCGTATTTCTATTGAAAGTAGTTTATTACAAGTTGAACAAGCCAAAATAATGATATTGAGATTAGATCGTACACCTTTAACTGGTGTTTTAGACATTCGCTCAGTCATTAAAAAAGCTAAAATTGAATCAGTTTTAACCATTGAAGAATTTATGAAGGTGGTTTCTCACCAAGAAGCCATTCAAAGAACAGATCAGTATATTAAGAAGATTACAAATCTTGAAATAGATTTTAGTGCTTTAAAAGATTATTATGACCGAATTGTAAATTTATCAAGTTTAAAAAAACAAATCGATTCTGTCATCGATAAAAAAGGCGATATATATGATTATGCATCTCCTAAGTTATCAAAATTAAGAAATCAAATTAAAACAACCGAAGATAAAATAGATCGAAAAATGGCATCACTATTAAAAAGCGAAGCTAAAAAGTTAACTGATAGTATTATCACGATACGTAATAACCGTTTAGTTTTACCAGTTAAATCAGAACATAAGAATTCTTTTAAAGGCATGATTCATGATCAATCAGCCAGTAAAGAAACAGTTTTTATTGAACCAATGGCTTGTTTTACATTGAATAATGAGTTACAAAATTTAATGTTAGAAGAAGAAAATGAAATTGAAAAAATTTTAAGAGAATTAACGTCTTATGTAACTGAACATGTAGAAGATTTAAAAACAAATTTGAGTATATTTACTTATTTAGACACCATATTTGCAAAAGCAAAATATGCATGTGACTATCACATGACAAGACCGCTTATAACTGATAGCGTTAAATTGATTAATGCGAGACACCCCTTAATTGATCCTAAAGAAGTTGTTGGCAACAATATTATCTTTAGAGATTATAGACATATTATAATTACTGGACCCAATACAGGTGGGAAAACAGTTGCATTAAAAACATTAGGTTTATTATCAATGATGGTTCAATCAGGTATGTTAATTCCAGTTAATGAACAATCTGAAACAATCATTTTTTCTAATATATTTGCGGACATAGGCGATGAACAATCCATTGAACAATCATTATCAACGTTTTCATCTCATATTGGAAATATTATTAGAATATTAAATGATATTGAAGATGATTCATTGGTGTTACTGGATGAAATTGGTTCTGGAACTGATCCAAAAGAAGGTGCTTCATTAGCCATTTCAATTATGGATTATATCAGAAAGAATCATATTTACTCAATGGTTACAACCCATTATCCAGAACTTAAAACTTATGCATATAACCTTGATGACATCATCAATGCATCTGTTGAATTTGATTTAAAGAGTTTAAAACCAACTTATAAGTTAAAAGTAGGTGTGCCTGGTCAATCGAATGCAATATCAATTGCAAGAAGGCTAGGCTTAGATGAATCCATATGTAATGCTGCAGAAAAAGTTTCAATAAGTTTTGATACAGATGTTACAAAATTAATTAATAAACTTGAAAAACAGAGTATAGATTTGGAAAGACAAATTGAAGACTATCATGAAAAAACTCAAGTTTTAGATAATAAAGAAGAAACATTAAAGGCTGAAAAGCAAAAACAAATACAAGAACACAATCGACTGATTTCTAAATACGAAAAAGAAAACTTAGAGAAACAAAAAGACGCGTTAAAAGAAGTTGAACAACTGATTGAAGAATTGGATGAATTAAAATCTCAAGCACAGCAAGCACATTTTAAAGAACATAAGTTGGCTGATATTAAACATAGAAGTAAGAACATTATTAAAGACGAACCCGTTTATCAAAAATCAACCAATCATAAAATAAAAGTGGGAGACAGTGTTAAAGTATTAACCTATCAACGCAATGGTGTTGTAAATAAGAAACTTAAAAACAATGAGTTTGAAGTTCAAATGGGTATTTTAACCGTCACAGCAAAAGAAGATGAACTTGAATACCTTGGCAAGGCTAAAAAAGAGAAACCCAAGTATAAAACAACACCGAAACCGATTAAAAATGTTAAAGTAGAGTTAGACCTTCATGGTAAACGATATCTCGATGCAATGGAGGAATTAGATAAGTTCGTTGATGATTGTTTGTTGAACAATCTCGAATTTGCATATATTATTCATGGTATTGGTACTATGGCATTGAAAAAAGGTGTAGAAAAATACTCAAAGAAAAATCCACAAATCAAGAATTTTCGTTCCGGAGGGGAAACTGAAGGCGGAAATGGTGTTACTGTTATATATTTTAAGTAGAAAAATCGAGGAGATGTAAAAGATGAGTGAAATAGAAAATGGTGTATTAATCATGGATAAACCAAAGGATATGACTTCTCATGACGTTGTTGATGTTGCTAGAAAAGCATTAAACACACGCCGTATCGGTCATATAGGAACGTTAGACCCTAATGCAACGGGTGTACTTGTTTTGTGTGTGAATAAAGCCACTAAACTAGTGAAGTTCTTTTCTGAAAACACCAAAACATATGAATCTGAAATGGTGATTGGTAAAGGAACCGATTCTGATGATTTAACAGGTAAAGTGATTGAAGAAGTTGATGCAAGTTCTTTGAAAGAAAAAGATGTTTATGAGGCATTAATGTCTTTTAAAGGAAAATCAATGCAAACACCACCTAAGTTTTCAGCAGTGAAAATAAACGGTTTAAAATTGTATGAACTTGCGAGACGAGACATTGAAATCAATCATATTGAACCTAGAGAAATTGAAGTTTTTGATATAGAAAACTTTGAAGTATTAGAAACAGGATCAGTTTTTAGAATTAAAGCCCATTTAAAAGTATCAAAGGGTACTTATATTCGTGGTATTGCAAGAGATTTAGGAAAAAAACTCGGTATGGTGGGTGCTTTGGGTGAATTAAGAAGAACCAGTATTGAAAAATTTCATATCAAAGATGCTTTTACAATTGAACAATTAAAAGCTGGAGATGTAGAAATTAAAGAGCCATTCCAATTTTTAACCATGCAAAAACTGATTGTTGATGAAAGAGCTAAATCTTATATTGAAAACGGACGTTTTTTAGAATTGTCATTGTTTAAAGAGAAAACAGACACCATCATTTATTCAAGTGAAGGTCAAGTTTTAGCAATATATTATTACGATGAAGACAAAGATGTGATGAGAATGTCGGTGAAATGGTGCTAAAGGTTAAATATTTATCTCATCTTGATGAGATAAAAGAAAAAGATGGCATTGCGTGTTTAGGCTTTTTTGATGGCTTACATATTGCTCATCAAGCACTTATAAAAAAAGGGCAATCAATAAAAAAAGAAACAAATAAACCTTTATTTGTTTTTACTTTTGACCAAAGTATTGGGAAGTATTTAAATAATAAAGCATTTTATTATTTAACATCAATTGAAGATAAAAAAGAAATTTTAAAGAAATTTGATGTCGATATCTTATATGTCTTTAAAGTATCTAAAGAGTTTATTAGTTTAAACCCGGATGCTTTTATTAAACGATATCTCATTGATATGTCTCATCTTGTTGTCGGTTTTGATTTTACGTATGGTTTTAGAAGTTTAGGTACTGTAGAAGATTTAAAGAAATATAAAGAGTTTAAAACCATTATTTTACCTGAGATTACTTATCAGGATGATAAAATTGGGTCGACCATTATTAGAAAATATCTTGATGAAGGCGAATTAGACTTAGCCAATTACTTATTGGGAAGAAATTATCAAATCAGTGGTGAAGTGATACATGGAAGAGGGATGGGAAAACAACTTGGCTTTCCGACCGCAAACATTGACTTCACCAATTATTATTTGCCTAAACTGGGTGTATATTTAACTAAAGTAATCATTGAAGGTGTTGAACACTTTGGTGTCACAAATGTTGGAAAAAAACCAACGTTTAAAGATCAATCGATTAGTTTAGAAACCTATATTTTTGATATTGATAAAGATTTATATGGTAAATATATTTCTATCGAGTTTATTGAATTTATGCGCGATGAAATTAGATATTCAAATAAAGAATCATTAATCAAACAAATACGTAAAGATGTTGAAAGATCTAAAAATATTTTAATGAGGAGAAATTTATGAATAAGTTAGGTAAACCTTTTTGGATTTTTATTGGGATTGCTTCTGTGTTTTTTTTAATTTTGATTATTCTTTCAGCTGTTTTAAATTTAGGAGATAGGATTTCTGCAGTACATCTATATGCAGAGTATGCATTTTATGGTGTATCAGGAATTTTATTTATAATTTTATTTTTAAGACCATTGTTAATTGTTTTATTATCACCTAGTTTTTCGATGGATCATCTATTTACAGAAGAACAAAATGCTAAGAAAAATTATCGTATGTACAAAAAAGTCGCAAAAAACTTAATGAAAGAGGAATATATTAGTGCAGAAGAAAAAGAACTTCTAAACGATAGTTTAAATGATAGTTTATTGCTAAAGGGGACTTTATCAACTATTTTTGATAAAACGATTAAAAAAGAATTAAATAAAATGATTGTTGAACATGCAGAAACTGTGTATCTATCAACTGCCATTTCACAAAATGGACGTTTAGATGCCATTGCTGTAATTACTATAAATCTTAAACTTATAAAAGCCTTGGTTCAAAAATGTGGGTTTAGACCTAGTTATGTGAGCTTAGGAAGAATATCTTTAAATGTATTATCGACAGCAATTATCGCCGAAAACTTAGAAGATATGAATTTTTCAGAAGTATTTCCTTCATCGTCTTTAAATGCACTTCAAGAAATGCCGTTGCTTAAAACAGTGACAGGTTCATTTGCTCAAGGCCTAGGAAACGCTCTGTTATCATTAAGAGTTGGTATCATTTGTCGCAACTATTTATTCATGGATTTAAAAGGATTGGATAGAAAACAAATAAGGAAGCTTGCCTTTGGTGAAGCGGTTATATTATTGCCTAGAGTTATTACAGAATCAATGAAAAAGTTACCAAGCAGATTAAAAGGAATTTTTAACAAAATATTTTAACTGAATTATTTGCTTTATGTGCATATTTTTGTTATAATTTGAAAAGTGAAAAAATAGACGACACGGGGGTATAAAAACTATGTCATTAAAAATTGAAAAGCAAGACGGATCAAGAGTGAAATTTGATGTAAATGTTTCATCAGAGAAATTTGAAGAAGGTTTAGATCATGCATTTAAGATCGAAAATGAAAAAGTAGAAATTAAAGGATTTAGAAAAGGTAAAGCACCAAGAAAGGTATTTGAAAACAAGTATGGTATTGAGTCATTGTACAATGAAGCAATACAACATGTTCTTCAAGAAACATATTATAACGCTGTTGTTGATAATAATATTGATGTTGTTGCACAACCTAAAATCGATTTAGATCCAAATACAATTACACGTGGTGAAGATTTCACTTATGGCGTTACAGTTGCTGTAAGACCTGAAATTGAACTTGGTAATTACAAAGATTTAAAAGTCAGCGCTGTTCCTGCTAAAGCAAGTGATTCTGAAGTTGAAGCTGAACTTGAACGTAAAGTAGAACAAAGTGCTGAAATGATTTTAAAAGAAGAAGGTACACTTGAAAAAGGTAACACAGCTGTATTTGATTTTTCAGGGTCAGTTGATGGTGAAAAATTTGAAGGTGGAACTGCAGAAAACTATGAATTAGAAATTGGATCTGGGCAATTTATTCCTGGATTTGAAGAACAAATGTTTGATATGAAACCAGAAGAAGAAAAAGAAGTTACAGTGACTTTCCCAGAAGATTACCAACAAGAAACTTTAGCTGGTAAAGAAGCAGTATTTGCTGTTAAACTTCATGAAATCAAAGAAAGACAAGTTCCTAAGTTTAACGAAGATTTTGTGAAAGAACAAGACATTGAAAATGTTAATACAATGGATGATTACAAAGAACACGTTAGAAAAGAACTTGAAGTAGCAAAAGAAAAAGAAAATGAAAACCATATCAAACAATCAGTCATTGAAAAAGCTGTTGCAAATGCCAAATTTGAGATTCCTGATGAAATGATTGAAGAAGAAACAAATCGTATGCTTAAACAACAAGAAGCTCAAATTAAACAATATGGCTTAGATTTCGATACTTATTTACAATATATGGGAAAAACAGTTGAACAATTTAAAGATGAATTAAAAGTTCAAGCTAAAAATAATATTTCTCAACAATTGGTTGTCGTTGAAATTGGTAAAGCTGAAAAATTTGAAGTTAAAGAAGAAGATATTAATGCTAAATATGATGAATTACTTGAACAATATAAATCACAAAATGTTTCTATGGAACAAATAAAACAATCTGTTCCTCAATCTGCAATTGAATCAGAAATTTTATTTGCTGAAACAATTGATTTCTTAGTTGAAAATGCAGATGTTGATGAAAAAAAAGAAACTAAAAAAGAAACTAAAAAAGAAGAAAAATAATTACCAATAAATAGTAATTATAAATGAAAAACCCTGAGACTTTTAAGATTAAAATATTAGGGTTTTTTCTATTATTATGGTAAAATACTATATGAAGATTAATTAGAAAAAGAGGTGACAGAATGTATAATCCAAATGACAAATTCACTGACCAATTACCTGTTATTGCAGTAAGAGGTATTATATTCTTACCGGTATCAGATATACGTGTAGAAGTTGGAAGAGAATTTACAAAAGAAGCAATCCATGAAGCGGAAGAAAACCGTGATGGTCATGTTTTATTGGTTTTTCAACAAAATCCGAAAATAGAAAATCCTGAGTTTGGCGATTTTATTGATGTAGGTATCTTGGCCAAAATAGCTGTAAAAATTAAGTTGCCTAACGGGAATTATAAAATAAAATTCACACCAATCACAAGAGTTAGATTAGAAGATTTAATCATTACGAGTCCATATTACGAAATTGAATTCACATCAATGATTACTAAAGTTGATGATATGGATGAACAACAAGTGTCTTCTAAAATTTTGTCTAAAGAAGTTGTTGAAAATTCTAAATTCTTATTTAGAGATCAAAAGAAAGTTTTGAGTTCTTTAAAAGAAGGCATCACATCATCAAGTCTATCTGATTTGGTGGCTTCAGAATTACGCATTTCAGAAAATGAGAAAATTAAGTATTTAAAAGAATTATCTGTAAACAGAAGAATTCAAATGTTATTAGAAGATGTTGAAAAACAAAAGAGATTACAAGCCATTGAAAATAGAATCAATGAAAATGTAAGAAAATCTTCTGACCAAAATCAAAAAGAATATTATCTAAGACAAAAAATGCGTGCCATTCAAGAAGAATTGGGCGATTCTAAACAAAGCGATCATGATAAGTTTTTAAAAGAAATCAATGAATCAAATATGCCTGAAAAAGTAAAAGATAAAGCTTTGAAAGAGTTAAAACGTTATGAATATCTAGCACCTAATTCAAATGAATCAAATGTTGCTAGAACTTATATTGAGACATTAATATCAATTCCTTGGTCAAAAGTAACAGAAGATGAAAAAGATATCAATGTTGCTATTAATAAACTTGAAGAATCACATTATGGTCTTAAGAAAGTAAAAGATCGTATTATTGAGTATCTGTCAGTTAAAATGTTAACAGGAAAAAACCCTCAAACAATTCTTTGTCTTGCAGGACCTCCTGGTGTTGGTAAAACCTCACTTGCTAAATCAATTGCAAATGCATTGAATCGTAAGTTTGTCAAAACATCTTTAGGTGGTGTTCATGATGAAGCTGAAATTAGAGGTCATAGAAGAACTTACGTGGGAGCATTACCTGGTAGAGTGATGAATGGAATGATTAAAGCAGGGGTTACAAATCCTGTATTCTTAATTGATGAAATTGATAAGTTAACACAAAACCAAAAAGATGATCCATCTTCTGCATTATTAGAAGTTTTAGATCCTGAACAAAATAAATATTTTAGTGATCATTATGTAGATGAAGATTATGATTTATCTAAAGTCATGTTTATTACCACAGCGAACTATTTACAAAATATTCCTGCTCCTTTAAGAGACCGTATGGAAGTCATTGATGTCAGTTCTTATACTGAAATAGAGAAATTCCATATTGCTAAAAACTTTTTAATTGAAAAACAAATTAAAGGACATGGTTTAGATGATGATAAATTTAGCATTACTGACTCAGCCATTAAAACCATTATCAGAGACTATACTCGCGAAGCCGGTGTTAGACAAATAGAACGCTTAATTGGTACAGTGATTAGAAAAGCCATTAAAGAAATTCTTATTAAGAAAAAGGAATCAGTGAATGTAACTTTAAATAATATTCATATATATTTAGGTAAAAAATTATATAAGAATAATCAAATACCAACAACCAATTTGGTTGGGATAGTGACTGGATTGGCATACACAATGGCCGGTGGAGACACTTTAGAGGTAGAGGCTACATATTACCCTGGAAAGAACAATCTTGTGTCTACAGGTAATTTAGGGGATGTCATGAAAGAATCTGCAATGGCAGCTCTATCATATGTCAAATCTAATCAAAAGAAATTGAACATAGACCCAGAAATATTAGAAAAAAATGATTTCCATATTCATGTGCCTGAAGGGGCAATTCCAAAAGATGGCCCATCTGCTGGTGTGACAATAGCGACTGCATTAATTTCAGTTTTAGCAAATAGAAAAGTCAACCGATTTGTTGGTATGACTGGAGAAATTACATTAAACGGACGTGTTTTACCAATTGGTGGATTGAAAGAAAAAGCAATTGCCGCAAGCCGATCAGGATTAAAGGAAATCATTATTCCAGAAGGTAATGAAAAGGATGTTGAAGACATTCCGAAAGAAGTGCAAGATAAATTAAAAATTCATTTCGCTAAGAAATTAGATGACGTGATTAAAATTGCTTTATTAGACTAATTTCAAAATGCTATCCTTTGGGGTAGCTTTTTGTTGTGTGGAGAGTGACATGAGAAAATTAATCAAACCGTTTATATATTTGATTTCACTAATGATGTTAGGGACCAGTATCGCTATAATGAAGAATACAAGTTTAGGTATGGCATCTTGGGATGCTTTATCCACTAACTTTTATGAAGGTATCCATGTGATGTATACTGTTTTTTCTTTGGTTTTATCGGTTTTACTGATCGGTTTTGCCTATTTAATTAGTTGGAAGAAACCTGATATTAAAATGATTATTCCTGTCATTATTTCAACCATCATTGGCTTTGCAATTGATTTGGCACTGTTATTTGTACCAAATGTATCTGAATTACACATTATCATAAATTATTTGTATTTAATTCTCGCAATGATTTTGATTTCTATTGCTTTAAATGTTATTATTTATTGTGGTTATACGTTACCGGCATTAGAACAATTTACAATGGCGATTTCTAATCGTCTAAAGATTAGTTTTGGTAAAGCCAAATTGCTTGGTGAGTTATTGGCTTTTATATTATCAATCGTTTTTGGTTTAATCTTTCATCACCAATCTGAGTTCTTTTTTATTGGACAAACAACGATCATTGTATTGTTGTTTATTGGAATGACGATTGATTTACTCCAAAAACCAACTTATAAATTGTTAGGAAGGATTATATGATTTTAGAAGTATTTGCAGATGGATTAACAAAGAAAGATATCAGTAAGAATGCATACCATTCATCTAGAGCAATCATTAAAAGAGATGATGATGTGTTATTG
>JAQIBJ010000100.1 GCA_027859085.1 Mycoplasmatota bacterium | reverse complement strand
AAATAGAGACAAATCCACAGTGTAAATATATTATATCACTCAGTTAGAGTGCTATAAAACAAAGAGAGAAGGGAGAGATAATTAAACTATAAAATATACAGTTTAATTATACGTGATATTATGAAAGAATTTAATGTTGATATATCAAGATCTCTTAATAAAAAGTTTAAAAGCAAGCTTTTGGGGAAGTTTTTGAAAGCAATCGATGAATACCAGTTAATAAAACCAGGTGATAAAATCTGTGTTGCGATGAGTGGTGGGAAAGATTCACTGGTATTAGCAATGCTTTTTGAAGAATATAGAAGCCACTATCAAAATGAAAATGAAGTTGAAATAGTCTATTTGATGATGAACTCTGGTTTTAAAGATGAATTTATACAAAATCATTTTAAATTACTAGATATCATTGGTATTGAACAAACAACCATTCCTTCAAAAGTCTATGAAGTCGCCAATGAAATGAATCCTAAAGCACCTTGTTTTTTATGCGCAAGAATGAGAAGGGGATTTTTATATTCAAAAGCACAAGAACTTGGTTGTAATAAACTCGCTTTAGGTCATCACTTTGATGATGTCATTGAGACAACTTTAATGAATATATTTTACACAGGCACGTTTAAAACAATGTTGCCGAAAGTTAAATCTAAAAATTATGAGGGTTTAGAATTAATTCGTCCTATGTATTTAATTAAAGAAGAAGAAGTAAAAAAATTAATGAATTATCATAATTTACAAGTCAGTCATAAAGGATGTTTGTTTCAAGAAAAACAAATTAATACCAAGAGAGATGAAATGAAACAAATGATTAGCGAATTAAGAAATGTTTATGAAAATATTGATATTAATATATTTAGATCAGCTGAGAACATTAATCTAGACAGTACGCTAGGATTTATTAAAGATGATGTAAAGCATAGTTATTTAGAAGAATATGATGATGAATAAAATTAAATAAAGACATTCAATTTAAATGTTGAATGTCTTTTTGTTTTTTAAAGGTTTCATATGAAACATTATTTACCCAAACAGAACTTAGAAAATAAATTATCTAATAAATCATCACCAGTTGATTGTCCGGTTATTTCTCCTAAGTTTGCCCAAGCTTTTCTTAAATCAATTTCTACAAAATCAATTGGAATTTGATCTAAGGCAGCTTTTTTTGCATCTTCTAAAGCGCGTTTGACTTCTTTGAATTTACCAATGTGTCTGATGTTAGATAGAAGTGTCTTATCACTGTTTAATATTTTTTCATCGATAAATAATTTTTTAACAGCTTGAGATAATTGATCAATCCCTTGGTTATTGGTGGCGGATATATTAATCACTGATTCATCATTCAAATCCAATTTATTACCCAAATCCATCTTATTTCCGATAATAACGCGTTGTTTGTTTTTAGTAAGTTCTAGTAATTCTGTATCTAGTTCATTTAGTTTTTCGGAACGATTTAAAACCAACAAGACTAAGTCAGCAGTTTCAATAGCTTTTTTTGATTTGTTAATACCAATACGTTCGATAATGTCTTTGGTTGTTCTTATTCCCGCAGTATCAATTAATTTTAGAATAATACCATCAAGATTGAGTTCGGCTTCAATTAAATCCCTGGTGGTTCCTGATATATCAGTAACAATGGCTCTATCCTCTTTTAGTAAAGAATTTAGTAAGCTTGATTTGCCAACATTCGGTTTTCCAATAATGACTGTTTTAATACCATCTCTAATCATCTTGCCAGTTTCAGATTCATTAATGATTTGATTTATTTTCGTAATAAGTTCGTTGATTTTCGGTAATACCAAATCATTGGTAAGTTCTTCAACATCATCATATTCTGGATAATCAATATTGACTTCTATATTGGCAACAATGTTTAAGATTTCTTCTTGCAAATCTTCTACAAGTTGTTTAACATCACCTTTCAATTGGTTGGTTGCGAGGTGGAGTTGATTATGTGATTTTGCATTGACTAAATCCATAATACTTTCGGCTTCTGTTAAATCTAGTCTGCCGTTTAAATAAGCTCTTTTTGTAAACTCACCATTCTCTGCCATTCTGGCACCATGAGCGATTAATAGTTTTAAAATTTCACTGGCAATAAAATTACCACCATGACTTGATATCTCCACAACATCTTCAGTTGTAAAAGATCTAGGAGATTTAAAAATAGAAATCATTACTTCATCAATTATTTGTTGGTTGTCGTGTATATGACCATAATGGATTGTATGTGTATTTTGTTTGGTTAAATCAGAGCCTTTGAATATATTATTTACGATGGAAAAACTATCTTCGCCCGAGACTCTAATCACATTTATTGCGCTTGATCCATCCGCAGTAGTTTTAGCTGTTATTGTATCAAATATCATTTTTAGTTTATAAGTGTGAACTTATATCCCCCTTTCAAAAAGGTTACAATATTATTTTAACATATTTTATGATTTTGTTGTATAATATACATACTATCAAGGATGGTGATATTTATGAAGAAATTTAGAAAACCTTTTAAGTTTTATGTAATGTTATTTATTCTATCTTCAATTGTGATTGGGGCATATACAATTTATAGAATGGTTGCGGATAATATTGGTATAAGTGAACTCTATACTTTATGGTTCTTACCATTGTTTTTTATCACAATTTATTATGGAAGTGATTTCTTATTAGATAAAATATTTAACAGAAAAAAGAAAGTGGATTATGAAGGAAAGTTTTTAAACGCTGTTGGTGAAAAAATGAGAAAATCAAATGAATTTCTTATTGAAGATTATCGTAGATTACAAATTAATTATAAGTTTCAAGAAAGCTTAAAAATGGCTTATAAGATATATATAGATGGCGAAGATGAGATATTTAATATTAAAAAACTAAAAAGAAAATTTAATAATGGCACCGTTGAAAATCGTGCCATGGAGTATGTCATTGATTATATTAAAGAAAATGAAGTAATCAATGGAAAAAAAGACGAAAATACGGTATAATAAATTTTGTAAATTAATGAATAAATTGGAGGCAAAAAATGAGTTATAAAGCATTGTACAGAATATATCGCCCAGCGGACTTCGATCAAGTTGCTGGACAAAATCATATTACCCAAACTTTAAAAAATGCTTTAAAGAATGATCGTGTTGCTCATGCCTATTTATTTAGTGGCCCTAGAGGGACTGGAAAAACATCAATTGCTAAAATTTTTGCCAAAGCAGTTAATTGTGAAGAAGCGCCTACAGACAACCCTTGTAATGTTTGTGAAAATTGTGTTGGTATCTCAAATAATTCAATCAGTGATGTGATTGAAATTGATGCGGCCAGTAACAATGGTGTTGATGAAATAAGAGAGTTAAGAGATAAAGTTAAATATCTACCAGGTTATGTTAAATATAAAGTCTATATTATTGATGAGGTTCATATGTTATCAACTGGTGCATTTAATGCATTGTTAAAAACATTAGAAGAACCACCTCAACATGTTATTTTTATTCTTTGTACAACGGAACCTCAAAAAATACCAGCGACGATTCATTCGCGTTGCCAAAGATTTGATTTTAAATCAATTAGTAATGCAGATATTATTGATAAATTGTTTGAAATTGCTGAAGAAGAAAAAATTGAAATTACAGAAGAAGCTGTTAAACAAATGGCCAATTACGCTGAAGGCGGTTTAAGAGACGCCATTAGTTTATTGGATCAAGTGTATGCATATAGTCCAAAAAAAATAGACGTTGATGATGTCAATGAAATATGTGGCACTGTTTCTGTCTTGAAACTAATAGAGATGGTTGATTCAATTGTAAAAAAAGAACCAGCAAGAGCGATTAAGTTGTTAGGTGATTTAATCAGTGAAGGAAAAGAGATTAAAAAGATTACTTTAGATTTAATCGACTTCTTTAAAAACGTCTTGGTTTTTAAAAACTTAAATAGATTGAATGAATTTTCTATTTATGATGATTTAGACGAATTTAAGAATTTTGCTAAAGCATTATCAAGTCATCGTTTGTTTTTAATATTGGATATCTTAAATCAAACATTAAACGAAATGAATTGGAGTGGACAACCGAAAACTTATCTTGAACTGGCATTTTTAAAAATGACTGATCAAGAATCAAATGATTCAGAAATATTGTTTGAAAAAATTGATGAATTAAAAAATAGAATTGCTTATTTAGAAAATAATAAGGACGAAACCGTTAAATTTAGAACTGAAGTTTCTAAAAAGGATATAGAAACACCTAAAAAAGAAGTGTCTAATAAACCAGTTGTTGAAACTAAAGAAGAAGAAGTTGTTGAAACTAAAGAAGAAGAAATTAAACCAGAAGCGTCGAATGAAAAAGAAAAACAACAAGATACTTTATTAAAAGAACCTAAAAAAACAGAAGAAATAAAACCAAACCCAAAAGAAAAGATTAAAAAAGATATCTGTGATGATATATCAAATACTTATGACATTGAGTTTGTTGAGGAAGTATTAAACAATGGTGATGTTAAAGATAGAAAATATTTAACAGATGAATGGCAAGGATTCGAAAGAGGACTTGTGGATAAAGACGAGAAGTATTTAGCGTCTTTATTAGAAACAGGTAAGGTAGTTGCTTCTAAAAAGAATAAAATCATTATTACTTTTTCAAGTGCAACCATCTGTAATAAGTTAATGGTCCTAGACAATAAAAAAGTTCTTCAACAAGTTATCTATAATAAGTTTGATAGAGACATGGATTACATGGCGCTACCAACAAATGTTTTTGAAGACATTACAAATGAATTTAAAGAACACTATTTAAAAGGCGAAAAAGATATTAAGTTATCTAAAATCTATTGTGATGGACTTAAAGATGTATCTAATATAAAATCAGGCAAAGATGAAAGGGAATCAAAAGTCGTAACTGATGCAAAAAATATCTTTGGCGGTCTAGTTAGAATTAAAGAGTAGGAGGAATAAACGATGTTTAATCCACAAATGATGCAAAACTTTAATAAAATGAAACAAGACTTAAAAATAGTTCAAGATCGAGTTTACCAATCAACATTTTATGGTCAATCTGGCGGATCTGTTGTAAAGGTTTCGATAAAAGGAAATAAACAAGTATTATCAGTTGATATAGATAAAGAAAAAGTTGATGTTGAAGATTTTGATTTAATTGGAGATATGGTTGTCGCAGCAATGAATGATGCAATTAAAAAAGCGGATTCTGAATTACAATCCGCAATTGAATCTGTCACACAAGGTATGAGTATACCTGGGTTGTTTTAATGAGTTTTCCAAAACCGATTGAGGATTTAATCACACAATTTATGAAATATCCTGGTGTGGGAAGAAAAACAGCTGAACGTTTTGTGTTCCATACCATTAATAAATTAGACAATGAATCAGTCAAAGAAATCTCAAAAGCATTGATTGATCTAAAAGAAGATATTAACTATTGTCAAGTTTGTAATAACTTAACTGATAAAGAGATTTGTTATATCTGTGCAAATGAAAAAAGAGATGAATCTCTAATATTGATTGTTGAAAGTCCTAAAGATGTTTTTTCTATTGAAGAAACTTCTCAATATAAAGGTCTTTATCATGTTTTAAATGGTGTATTATCACCATCAGATGGTATTGGTCCTGAAGAGTTGAACTTGAAATCTTTATGGAATCGAGTTGCTGAAAAAAAAGTAAAAGAAATTATCATCGCAACATCGTCAACTCAAGAAGGTGAAACGACGGCTTTATACATCAAAAGAGTCTTACAAGATACCGATTTAACCGTGAGCAGAATAGGATCTGGTTTACCAGTGGGTCTTAATTTAGAATATGCAGATCAACTGACTTTAACGAAAGCAATCGAAAACAGAAGGAAAATTTAATAACTATTGAAAATATTACTTAAAAAAACACTTATTATGTGATATTATAATATGATATCGTGTATTATGATATTGAAAAAAAGTTTGTAGGAGGTGCGAGATGCATCGATTTGGTTTAACAAAAACATTAGCGATAATGGATACGATTAATGATTTTTTTAAAGGAATTATTGATAAAGTGGTGTTTTATCTTGAAAACATTGAGCCATGGGCTGCAGGATTAATTTTAATTGCAGTTGGTATTCTAGTATTCATTGGGTTATTTGTTTTTCTAAAGAAATTCGTAAAAACATTTATTATTCTCGCAGTATTAGGTGGCGCAATTTATATTGTTTATACACAAACAGACTTACTAAGTAATATCTTGAAAATTATTCTATAATTTTCAAGATTTTTCGCATGAAAGAAAGGGATTTACTAATGACTAAAAGATTTATATTCACAATTATAATAGCAATAAGTGCTATGCTTTTGGTGTCTTGTGGAGGTACTGGAACAACAACTGAAGAATTAATGTTACCAGATTTACAAGATCAAAATATAACTGATATTGAAACAACCTTAAATGATTTAGGAATCGATTATACAATTCAGTATGAAACAAATCCTGATTTAACAGAAGGTTTGTTTATAT
>JAQIBJ010000064.1 GCA_027859085.1 Mycoplasmatota bacterium | reverse complement strand
GAAATATTAGACGCGATTGTAGAAAGCGATTATGCTGTTATAGATGCTATTTATGTTGTTGTAGAACTTCAAGAAACGACACAAAGTCAAGTGAATGAAGTTGAAGCTGTAATGAATATCATGGAAGAAGTTATAGCGATAGTGAATCCAATCTTGCAAGATACAACCGTTGAGGAATATAATGCAATGATTGATTTAATATTCGGACAAATCACTATTCAACTTGAAATGCAAAATCAACTTTATGATACCGACATATCTTATAATACAGAAATGTTAGATATTATTGGATATATAGAAACAGGCATTAAAAATACATCTGTTAACCAATTAAATATTTTTAAAGATTTAATGAGTTTAATGGTCGAATCAAATTATATTAGTGACTTTTCAGACTTCGTTGATAATGGGAATATTGGATCTGAATCTGATGAGTATTATGGTGCAATGATTTTACTTGCCAATGCCTATTTAGAATTTTATAATGACAGTGAAAATGATATTAATGCAGTTATAGATGAAACAATGAATGTACTAAGTGAAGCTGATATTAGGGTTGAACTTGATCTTACTTCAACAGACTTAGAAGAAATAGAAACAACGATTAATAGTTTCTTTACTGATTCTGTAAGTCAAGCAAATATTATTAAAGATTATGATTATAATAATTTAACATCAACACAAAAAGCGAATGTCGATGTATTTGTTTCGACTTTTGGAATTATTATCTTTGGAATAATGATGTAACACTCGATAATTTATATAGAATTTAAGCGACACTTAAACGTGACGCTTTTTCTTATGAGAAAAAATAATTAGAGATTTAATTATTTTATGTTATAATTTTTGTAAAGGTTGTGATGCTATGACTAAAATTAAGATATTCCTTATTAGACAATTGGTAAAGTTATACTATCGTTTTAAGTTTAAAATTGTTGTAAATTTCAATGAATTTAACCCTAAAAGAACAGATCCATATTTTTTAATTGGTAATCATGCTTTTATGCATGACGGTTTAATTCATGCAATGCTTTTAAAACGCTATCCTTATCCAATTATTAATGTGTTTATGTTTACCAATGAAAAGATGAAATATATATTAACCAAAGTGGTTTATTCAATACCAAAAAGAAAAGGTCAAGTTGATATACAAACAGTAAGACAGATGCTTAATGTAGTCAAGAATGAAAAAAGAGGTATTATGGTTTTTCCTGAAGGTAATGCATCATTCTTTGGAAAAGAAAGTGGATTTCCTTTCTCAACAGTAAAATTATTTAAAAAATTCAAAATTGATGTTGTTGTAGTGAAAACCAATGGTGCTTATTTAGCAAGTCCTAGATGGGGTTTAAAACCCACAAAAAATGGTTTGGTTGAATTGAATTATCATACTTTATTTAAAGGTGAAGAATTAGAAAATTATACTGAAGAAGAAATTTATGATACTTTATCTAAAGCTCTAACTTTTAATGATTTTGATTGGAATAGAGAAAGAAAGTATTTGTATAAACCTAAAGGAAGAGCTTTGGGGTTAGAAACTTATATCTATTATTGTCCTAAATGTCATGGACATCAAACGTTGTCAACTAAAGGCAATCAAATATATTGTGAAAACTGTGGCGAGATAGCTCATTTTAATGCTTATTCATTGTTATCGGGATTAGACTTTGATAATTTAGTGGATTGGGATAAATTACAAAAAGAAAATTTACCGAAGATAATGGAGAATATTATTTTTACGACAGGTATTATGTATAAAGTTGATATGAAAACTTATGCTTTAGAAAATCTCGGGAGAGTTGATTTAGAAATCAATCCGGTGAGTAAAGGTGTGTTTGTTCAAAATAGAGATAAAGAAACGGTCTTTGAAGTTGAACGTATTGAAGGTTTATCGTTAACAAGAAAAAGGGAAATTTCTTTTGATTATAAAAAATCAACATATTTATTTAAATTAGAGGATCCGATGATTGTATTGGATTCAATCAATTACTTAAAAGGAAGGTAAGTTATGGATGATTGGGGAGTAATGGTTTATATTGTATTAATTGGCGTTTTACTTTTTGTGGGTAAAGCATTGAAAACGAGGGTACCATTTCTAAAAAGAATTGTTTTACCATCAGCTTTACTCGGGGGATTTGTCGGTCTGTTTTTATCAGATGTTGTCATTCCTGGATCATATCATGTGAATACAGAAGTCATGGCAACAATTGTTTATCATATGTTGGCGCTTGGTTTTATTACTTTAACACTTAAAGATCATAAGAAGACTGAAAATAAGAAAAAGATTTGGTCAACTGGTATGATTATTACTAGTACTTATGCTTTACAAGGGTTTATCGGTATCTTAATGGTTATGTTATTCTTTAGTGATAAGTCAGTTGCAGCAGGTATGTTATTGCCCTTAGGATTCGGACAAGGACCTGGTCTAGCGACAAGTTTCGCTAGAAATTGGTCAGACATGTTGACGGGTGTGGAAACGACTTCAGCGGCACTAGGCGCATCATATGCGGTGATTGGTTTCTTATTTGGTGGAGCTATTGGTGTTTTTTTAATCAATATGATTTCACGAAAAAGAGGACAAGACACACAGCAAAATGATGATGATCAATCTTTATATAAAGCAACTATAGAAATTGATACTGTTAAAGAAATTAATGTAATTGATGGATTAACAGTTCAAGTGGTTATTATTTCAATCATCTATGGGCTTGTGTGGTTAACGCTTTATATATTAAATCAAGTATTGTTGCCACTGGGTGATATTGGTGAAACTATATTTGGTTTATTGGTTGGCTTTAATTTTATTATTGGTATATTCTATGCATTATTATTTAAATACATTTTAAAAGTAACAAGCAAAAAAGGTATAAATATCAGTTTTGCAAAAAACGATTATATATTATCTAACTTAAGTTCTTTATTCTTTAACTTCATGATTACAGGTGCTGTATTAACCATCACGTTTGGTTTCTTGAAAGATTATGGATGGTTATTATTAAGTATCACTGTCGTCGGTGCTTTAGCAACAGTCTTTTATGTGAGGTATGTTACAAAAAGGGTGTATACGGCATATCATGACGAGTACTTTGTCGGATTGTTTGGAATGTTAACAGGGGTTGCTTCAACCGGAATCGCTCTATTAAAAGGGATAGATAAGAATTTGGAAACTCCAGTTGCAGATGAAATGGCAATGGGTAGTGCAACTGCCATCACTATGGCATTACCAATATTTGGAGTTCTAATGTTACCATCAATTGGTTTTGGAACCGCTAATGAAAGTCTATTTAATTTTATTGCTTTATTTAGTTGTTTATTATATAGTTTGACAATGTTTACTATTTTAATGATTCGTGGTAAACGAAGAGTTAACTAAAGCTTAAGAATTAATAAACCTCCTTTTATTTGTAATTTTTATGTGATAGAATAAAATTAGAAATAAAAAAGGAGGTTTTTTTATGAATATTTATTTTTGTGAAATATGTAAAAGGATTTGTTACACTTATCCTGTGGATTCTCCACTAGATTGCTGTAAACAACCAATGATTTTACTAGAACCTAAAAAAGAAGAAGAGGGCAATGAAAAGCATTTGCCTGTGGTTAAAAAAATAGGGGATAACAAAATATCTGTTAAGATTGGTTCTGTTGAACATCCAATGCTTGAAAAACATTACATTCAATGGATTTTTATTGAAAACGGAGACAGATACCAAATTAAAACATTTGAACCTGGAGACAAACCAGAAGCTAAATTTGATGTTGATTTAGATCAGTCAGTTAAGGTGTATGAGTATTGTAATATTCATGGATTATGGATGAGAGAATTATAGAATTACAATAAAGAAAGCTATTATTTTTTGGCTTTCTTTTATTATTGATTGAAAAAAGTTGTGTTTTAGTATAAAATATCTTTATATTTGATTGAGACGGCGGTGGTTTTTTTGGCTTTTATAGAGATGTTAAAATATTTGATACTAGGTATCGTTCAAGGAATAACAGAAGTATTACCAATTTCATCGAGTGGACATGTTGAGATTGCTAAATACTTGTTAAACGTTAACTTTGTGGATAGTATCATTTTTTTAATAATTGTAAATACTGGTTCTTTGGTGGCTTTTTTACTTATTTATCATAAAAGAATATGGAGAATTATCATTGGTTTTTTTGTATATATATTTAATAAGTCTAAAAGAATGGATACTAAAGATAATTTTGTTTATGGTTTAAAATTAATTATAGCAACAATACCGGCTGCACTTTTAGGTTTTTTTGCTGAAGAATATATAGAAAATTTTATGTTACAACATGCTTTATTGCTTGTGAGTATTGGATTACTTTTTACTTCTAGCGTTCTGTTTTTTGTAACAAGATTAGAACCTTTTACGTCAAATAGACAAAAGTTATCTTGGGTAGATATTATTTTAATGGGTTTTGCTCAATCATTTGCTTTGGTTCCGGGGATATCTCGTGCTGGGATGACTAGCGCTACTGGATTAAAAAGAGGTGCAAGTGTGCATGCAACTTTAGACTTTTCGTTTATAATGTATATACCAGTCTCTATTGGTTCAATTATTTTATTATTTTTAAAAATTATGAATGGTGAAACAACTTCATTTAATTTTGGTGATACTCATTTGTATATTTTAGCGTTTTTTGGCGCTTTGTTTGCGACTTTAATCGCATATAAATTTATATATAATATTTTTAAATCAGGTAAAATAAAATTTTTTAGTTATTATTGTTTTGGTGCAAGTTTTTTTGCTCTGATTCTTTATATATTATAGAACAAGAGGGGTGTGATTTATGAGTATAGTAGAATTCATTCGATATATATTATTTGGGATTGTCCAAGGTGTATTTGAGGTTCTTCCTGTCTCATCAAGTGGACATGTTGCTTTCATTCAAAATTTAACAAGTGAGGAATTTAATAATAGTTTGTTTTTTCTTATATTGGTAAATTTAGGTTCTTTATTAGCGATTATTTTATATATGCGAAAAACGATAAAACTGTTGGCTTGTGATAGTTATAAGTATGTTATAAAAAAAGACCATAATCCAGAATATAAAAAGTCAGTTAATTACGTAAAAAATATAATAATAGCTATCATACCTATAGGCAGTTTAGGAATAATTTTTAGCGTCTATAACGTATTATATGATGAATATATTTTGATTATTATTGGTATTGGTGCTCTTCTAACAGCAACCATTCTATATTTAGCCAGAAAAAGAACAGATATGTTTACAAGTACAAAAATGACATATAAAAAATCTATTTATATAGGGTTGGTACAATTGTTAGCGGTAATACCAGGGGTTAGTCGATTGGCAATCACAACAGCTGCAGGAACAAGAAGTGAATTGTCTCACGAAACGGCTTTAAAATTCTCGATTATGATATCTATTCCTATATCGGTTGGCGCACTTGTTATTTCTCTTGTTATTGGATTATTTGATATTAAATCTTTAATTGATTTCGATACAACAAATGCTTATATATTTATATATTATTTCACGGCAATGTTTGTTAGTTTTATAGGTACATTTTATGCGTTGAAATTTATTTTTATTATTACAAGAAAAGGAAATTTGAGACTTTTCTACATCTATAATTTATTATTTGGGTTGACTGCCTTATTTATAGGCTTATATAATTATTAAATTGAGTTGTATTATTGTTTTATTGTTTCTAGTATTATATAATAACGTTAATGACAGTATGAGGAGAAGATAGAATGAATGAATATATAGGAAACGTACCACAAGAAGAGGAAGAAGGTATTTCAATACGCGATTTATTTAAAATTGTTTTAAATAACTTAGCGCTTATTATTATTGTTGGGTTTTGGACAGTTGTATTAGGAGTTGTTTACACATTTGTAATTGTCACACCTAAATACACGGCGAATGCATCTTTGATGGTTCAAGTGGATGTAGAAGATACAAATAATAGTGAACAATCTGCGATTGTTATTGGTAATTTATTGATAGGTACTTATCAAGAGTTTTTAATTTCTGATCGGGTTTTAGAATCTGTTATTGCCGATGTAGATGGTTTAGAATCTAAAGACTTAAATAGTTTAAGAAATTCTATTTCTGTTCAAACGCAAAATCAGATTTTAAAGATTGATGTTCAAGTTGAAAATGAAGACCCTATACTCGCCGCATCAATTGCAAATAGTTTAGTTGAAAAGTCTATTGAAAATGCAGCTGACTTTGTTTTATTAAAAGATAAATTGGAGCTACTTGACGAAGCTAGAGTACCGGTTAATCCTTCATCGCCAAATAAAGTATTAAATATCGCCATTTCTATTATTTTAGGTGGTATACTTGCTTTAGGTGTAGTCTTTATTAAAGAAGTCATGAACAATAAATTTAAAACACCAGAAGAGTTGGAAAAATATTTAGATATAAAAGTGTTAGCGTCTGTACCAGGAACGATTAAAGAGAGAAGGGTAGTGGAATAATGGAATTTTTTGAATATAGAAATGTAGTTATCGAAAACCCTAACTCTTTAGAAGCCGAGGCTTATAGAAAATTAGAACTAAATATTCGTATGCTTGGGTTAGATAAAGATCTTAAAGTATTACAAACTACTTCTCCATCTCCTAAAGATGGAAAGACGACTACTGCAATTAATCTTGCGGCGGTTTATGCTGAAAGAGGTTTGAAAACAATTATTGTTGACCTTGATTTAAGAAGACCTAAAATTCATCGTGCATTTCATAAAGCAAACGATGTTGGATTTTATGATTATATTGTTGATGATAAGAAGATAGAAGATATTATTTTAAAAGGCGAAGGTAATATTGATTTGATTTTATCAGGTGAACGATTATCAAGCCCTCACATCGTTTTGCAATCAAAGAAAACATTAGATATGATTGAGCAATTAAAATCAATCTATGATGTAATTATTGTGGATTCTCCACCAGTGTTATCGGTCACTGATGCTTTTGTAATTTCAAAAATTGTTGATGGAGTTATCTTTGTTGTTGCATTTAATCAAACAAAAAAAGATGAAGCAAAAGTCGCTTTAGAACAATTACAAGATAAGAAAGCAAATATTCTAGGAACAGTATTTGCAAATGTGAATCCTAAAATGTCTGGATATAATTATAATTATTACTACCGTGAAACAGAAGAAGACGAGGAGCAATAGATATAATGATTGATATTCATACACATTTATTACCGTTTGTGGATGATGGGGTTGATGATTTCGAACAAGCTATCGAAATTATTAAATCGCTTTTTAGTCAAGGCATCAATCATATTTTTATAACGCCTCATTATTATAGGACTAGAAATTTTCTATCTACTGTCAGTGAAAACGAAAAAATATTTGCTGAATTGAAGAAAAAAGTTGAGTATTTGTCTATTGATGTGTCTTTGCATTTAGGTAATGAGATTTTTTATGATAAAAATACTTTAAAGAACATTGAAAAAGGATTTGTTCTACCTTTAATGAATAAATTTTATTTAATAGAGTTTTCTGTCAATGAGTCTGTATATAATATTACAGAAGCGATTTACAATATGGTTGCTAAGGGGTATAAGCCGATTA
Source organism: Mycoplasmatota bacterium (assembly GCA_027859085.1). Taxonomy (GTDB): domain Bacteria; phylum Bacillota_I; class Bacilli_A; order Izemoplasmatales; family Hujiaoplasmataceae; genus Hujiaoplasma. Next base: position 2,528 of record JAQIBJ010000064.1, on the reverse strand, counting down.
TCGCTCATATTGAAAGATATTCTAATTTATCTAAAATTGAAGACATAAAGTTGATAAAAAAAATTGGTGCTTTCATTCAAGTAAACGCGTATACAATACTTAGTCAAGGCAGTTTCTTAAATAAAAGATTTATTAAAAAATTATTGAAAAACAATGTCATTGATTTTATTGCAACAGATTCACACCGGATGCATATAAATCATTTTATAAAAGCTTATAAATATATTGAAAAAAAATATTCTCAAGAACTTGCAGATAAAATATTTAACAATCAAATCATATTCGAAAAATAATTCAATATTTTCTATATTGAATTATCTTTTACTTAGAAAGGTGATGGTTTTATGAGCAAAAAACGTGTATTAGTTGTAGATGATGAATTTAGAATTAGAAAGTTATTGGTTGATTTCTTAAATAGAGAAGAATACGACGTTATTGAAGCTAAAGACGGCGAAGAAGCTTTAGATATATTGTTTGAATCTAAAGAAAAAGTAAATCTTATTATCCTAGATGTCATGATGCCTAAATATGATGGATGGTATGTCCTTGAAAGTATTCGGGATTATATGACAACACCAGTCGTGATGTTAACGGCTAGAAGTGACGAATATGATCAATTGAAAGGTTTTAAACTTGGTGCTGATGATTATGTGACTAAACCTTTTTCTCCAAGTGTATTAATGGCAAGAATCAATAAAATATTAAATAAAGATGTTGAAAATGTAGAGTCTTTAGACTTTGGTATGATTCATATGGATCTTGCTTCAAGACAAGTTTATATTAATAAAGAAAAAATAGATTTAACACCTAAAGAGTTTGGATTATTGAGATATTTTATTAATAATAAAAGTCTTGCTTTATCTAGGGATAAAATATTAAATGCTGTTTGGAATTACGACTACTTTGGTGATTTAAGAACCGTTGATACCCATGTAAAGCAATTAAGAGCAAAATTAGGAGATTATGCCTATTATATTTCAACAGTTAGAAGTGTTGGTTATAGATTGGATATAGAAAATGAATTCAACACTGAGAAGTAAACTATTTCTACTCACTTATGGAACTATTTTAGCTTTTATTGCAGGTCTATTAATTGTAAATAATACAATTTTAAGAAATTATTATACGTACAGAAAAAATGAAACCCTTGTAGAAGCGTTTGAAGAGATGAAAGTAATTGATTATTTAGATGTGAATTCAAGTAATCAGTTATTAAGAATAGAAAGTAAGTATAATATTTCCGTGCATGTTGTTATTCAAGATAAAACAATCGATCCAACACTAAGTTATGAATCATTAGTGAATACACAAGGTGTATATCAAAGGCTTTACGGAAATCCTTATTCAATATACCGCACAGATATTATTCGTTTTATTTATCATTATAATCAATATCAACAAGTTGATAGTGATTTTGATATTGCAAAATCAACGGATGTTGTTAGTGGAGAATATGATGGTTATTACTTTTCATTAGATGAAGAAGATAATGATATTATTGGATTTTTTGTTGCTAAACCTCTAGAAGGTGAAGGATATATATTTTACTTTAATACAATCACAGCTAGGTCAATTAATGAAAATATATGGATTTTCAATTCATTCACTGTGATTGTTGGTATGTTTTTTATGGTAGCATCTGGTGCTGTTATGTATTTTATCAGTTACAGGTTAACCAATCCTATTTTAGAAATTAACCGAGTTGCAAATGAAATAGCAAATCTTAACTTTTCTGATAAAATAGAAGTTACATCTGATGATGAAATTGGTCATTTAGCCAAAAGTGTTAATAAAATGAGTGATGACTTAAGAGACAGTATTGAAGAATTAAGAATTTCTAATGAGCGATTGGGTGAAGAAGTATTATTTAAAAATCAAGTGGAGAAGAAAAGAAGAGATTTTGTAGCCAGTGCCTCTCATGAGTTAAAAACACCATTATCTTTAATCATGGGATACTCAGAAGCTTTAAAATTGCAAGACATCACTGAAGAAGATAAACAAACTTATTTAGATATTATTGTTGATGAAACTCATAAAATGAATAAGTTAGTTAGAGAAATGCTTAATATGTCACAGATTGAGAGTGGCGCTATTACAATTAAGAAATCACATTTTTCAATAAATAAGCTAGTTAATAATACAATCAAATTGTTTTCAATTAAATTAAATGAAAAAGAAATAAATTTAACTATTGATATTGATGATGTAGAGGTATATTCTGATTATGACCAACTACAAACAGTTTTGATTAATTTTGTTAATAACGCAATGAATCATATAGCCACACCAAATCAACTATCGATTTTTACGAAATCAGAAGATGACGAAACAATTAGGTTATATGTTTATAATACTGGCCAAAATATTCCAAAGGAAGATATAAAAAATTTATGGGATAGTTTTTATAAAGTTGATAAGTCGAGAACAAGGGAATATGGTGGGCATGGTTTAGGTTTGGCAATTTGCAAAACTATTCTCGAAACTTTAGATTATTCATTTGGTGTAGAAAATATTGATGATGGCGTAGC
>JAQIBJ010000086.1 GCA_027859085.1 Mycoplasmatota bacterium | reverse complement strand
GATTTTTTCCTTGATTTTTTATATAGTTCGTGTATAATATTATAGGTTGTTAAATTAGCGTTTATTATAACTTGACACACCTGTATGAGTGGTGTATAATGATAACGCTTTAAAATATATTTAATGGACGGGTTGCTTTGCAACCTTATAAAAATGACTCAAGCGCACCTCCCGGGTGTGTGGGTAGAAAGGAGGAAAGTAAATGCCTACTATTAATCAGTTAATAAAAAAAGGACGTAAGAGTAAAACTAAGAAATCAAAATCTCCACAGTTAAACATTGGGTTCAACAGTTTGAAGAAGACTTATTCGGAAGCTTCAAGCCCTCAAAAACGTGGTGTATGTGTTAGAGTTGCAACAATGACTCCAAAAAAACCTAACTCAGCTTTAAGAAAATACGCTCGTGTACGTTTATCAAATGGTGGAGAAGTTAATGCTTATATTCCAGGTATTGGACATTCTTTACAGGAACATAGTGTTGTATTAATCAGAGGGGGTCGTGTAAAAGACTTACCTGGTGTTAGATATCATGTTATTCGTGGTACATTGGATACAACGTCAGTAGAAGGAAGAAAACAAGGTCGTTCAAAATATGGAACGAAAAAAGCAAAATAAAAAATAAATTGATAAGAAGAATTTGAAAGGAGGAATCGAATCATGCCTCGTAAAGGAAAAGTATCGAAAAGAGATGTATTAGCAGATCCTATTTATAATTCTAAATTGGTGACTAAGCTTATCAATAACATTATGTTAGGTGGTAAGAAAACAACAGCTCAATCAATTCTTTATAACGCATTTAATCGTATTCAAGAAGCAACAGGCAAAGAGCCTATGGAAGTATTTAACGAAGCGTTAAATAACATTATGCCAGCTTTAGAAGTTAGAAGCCGTAGAATCGGTGGACAAAACTATCAAGTACCTAGTGAAGTTAGAGCAGATAGAAGAACAACTTTAGGTCTTAGATGGTTAGTACAATACTCTCGTTCAAGAAATGAGAGAACAATGGAAGAAAGATTAGCAAAAGAAATTATGGATGCATCAAATAACACAGGCGCATCTGTTAAGAAAAGAGAAGATATGCACAGAATGGCTGAAGCAAATAAAGCTTTCGCTCATTATAGATTTTAATTTTTAGGAAAGGAAACACAAGTTATGGCACGTGAATATAGTTTAGATAAAACACGTAATATTGGTATCATGGCACACATTGATGCTGGTAAAACGACAACAACTGAGCGCGTTTTGTATCACACTGGTAAAATCCATAAAATGGGTGAAACACATGATGGTGCTTCACAAATGGACTGGATGGAACAAGAACAAGAACGCGGGATTACTATTACTGCTGCAGCAACGACGGCTTTCTGGAAAAATCATAGAATCAATATTATCGATACGCCAGGTCATGTGGACTTTACAGTAGAAGTATCAAGGTCTTTACGTGTATTAGACGGTGCTGTAGCGGTATTAGATGCTCAAGCCGGTGTCGAACCACAAACGGAGACAGTTTGGCGTCAGGCGAATGAATATAAAGTTCCAAGAATCGTTTTTGCAAACAAAATGGATAAAATTGGGGCAGATTTTGCGGCTTCAGTAAAGTCTATACAAGACAGACTTGGTGAAAATGCAGAAGCAATCCAATGGCCTATTGGGGCAGAGGATCAATTCACTGGAATTATTGATTTAGTTGAAATGAAAGCTTATCATTTTGATGGTGAAATAGATGAAAATTATACAGAAATTGACATCCCATCAGATTTAGTAGAAGTAGCAGAAGAAAGAAGAATAAAATTATTAGAAGCTATCTCAGATTTTGATGAAGAATTTATGATGAAATTCTTAGAAGGCGAAGAATTATCTATTGCTGAAGTAAAAGCAGCATTAAGAAAAGCAACGCTTTCAGTTGAATTCTTCCCTGTTATGTGTGGATCAGCCTTTAAAAATAAAGGTGTTAAATTCATGATCGATGCAGTCATCGATTACTTACCATCTCCAACTGAAGTTGTTAACATCAGAGGTTACGATAAAGATGGTGAAGAAATTAAAGTTCCACAATCAGATGAAGAAGACTTTGTTGCCTTAGCATTCAAAGTGATGACAGACCCATTCGTAGGTCGTATTACATTCATTAGAGTTTACTCTGGTGTTGTACATAAAGGTTCATACATTTATAATGCATCAAAAGGTAAAAAAGAAAGACTTGGACGTATCTTAAAGATTCATGCGAATTCAAGAGAAGAAGTTGATCAAGTTTATTCAGGAGATATTGCAGCTGCGGTTGGATTGAAAGATACAATCACAGGAGATACACTATGCGGATTAAATACACATGTTGTACTTGAATCTATGAATTTCCCTGAACCAGTTATCTCAGTAGCGATTGAACCAAAAACATCTAAAGATCAAGGCAAAATGGGTGTTGCACTTCAAAAACTATCTGAGGAAGATCCAACTTTCAGAACTTATACAGATCATGAAACTGGACAAACCATTATTTCTGGTATGGGTGAGCTTCACTTAGAAATTATCGTTGATAGAATGAAACGTGAATTCAAAGTGGATGCAACCGTTGGTAACCCACAAGTATCTTACCGTGAAACCATTACACAAACAGCTGATACAGATGCTAAGTTTATTAGACAATCAGGTGGACGTGGGCAATATGGTCATGTTAAAGTCTTGTTTGAACCAAACCCAGGAAAAGGATATGAATTTTTTGATAAAGTTGTAGGTGGTTCGGTACCAAGAGAATACATTAAAGTTATTAATCAAGGTATTCAAGAATCGCTTGCAGGCGGTGTATTAGCAGGATATCCATTGCTAGACTTGAAAGCAACGCTTTATGATGGATCGTACCATGAGGTTGACTCATCTGAAATGGCATTTAAAGTCGCCGCATCAATGGCTTTAAAACAAACAAAACAACTAGGGGCTCCAGTATTATTAGAACCAATCATGACGGTTGATGTTGTTACACCTGATGATTATATCGGTAATGTTATTGGAGATATTACTTCAAGAAGAGGAAGAATTGAAGGACAAGAAATGATCGGTAACGCTCAAAAAGTGTCTTCAAAAGTTCCTTTGTCTGAAATGTTTGGATATGCGACTTCGCTTCGTTCAAACTCTCAAGGACGTGCAACACACACAATGCAATTTTCGCATTATGATAAAGTTCCAAAAAGTATTGCTGAACAAATCATGAAAAATAACGAGGAATAATCCTCATATTGAGATATTCATTGCAATATTGGAAATAATGTTATAAAATAAATAATGATATCAATTCATTATAAAAAACAAATAAATTAAGAAAAAGGAGAAATTAAAAAATGGCTAAAGCTAAATTTGAACGTAACAAACCACATATTAATATTGGTACTATTGGTCACGTTGACCATGGTAAAACAACTTTAACCGCTGCTATTACAGCTGTATTAGCAAGAGCTGGTTTCACAGAAGTTAGAGATTATGCTTCAATTGACTCTGCTCCAGAAGAAAGAGCTAGAGGGATAACTATTAACACTGCTCATATTGAGTATCAAACAGAAACACGTCACTACGCACACGTTGACTGCCCAGGACATGCTGACTATGTTAAAAACATGATTACTGGTGCTGCTCAAATGGATGGGGCAATCTTAGTTGTATCAGCAGCTGATGGGGCAATGCCACAAACCAGAGAACATATTTTGTTAGCTGGACAAGTTGGGGTTCCAAAAATGGTTGTATTCTTAAACAAAGAAGATATGGTTGACGATCCAGAATTAATCGAATTAGTTGAAATGGAAGTTCGCGAATTACTAGATGAATATGGCTTCCCTGGTGACGATACACCTATCATCGTTGGATCTGCTTTAAAAGCACTTGAAGGCGACGAAAAATACGAACAAAAAATCTTAGATTTAATGGATGCTGTAGATTCTTACATTCCAGAACCTGAAAGAGAAACTGACAAACCATTCTTAATGCCAGTTGAAGATGTTTTCACAATTACTGGACGTGGAACAGTTGTTACAGGTAGAGTTGACAGAGGATCTGTTAAAACAAATGATAAAATCGAAATTATTGGTATTAAACCAACAAAAGCAGCAGTTGTTACTGGTGTTGAAATGTTCCGTAAAATCCTTGACTATGCGCAAGCTGGAGATAATGTAGGATTATTATTACGTGGGATTTCAAGAGAAGAAGTTGAACGTGGTCAAGTTATTGCTAAACCTGGTTCAGTGACTCCTCATACTAAATTTACTGCTCAAGTATATGTATTGAGTCATGATGAAGGTGGACGTCATACGCCATTCTTCTCAAACTACAGACCTCAATTTTATTTCCGTACTACAGATATCACAGGAGTTATTACACTTCCTGAAGGTGTAGAAATGGTTATGCCTGGAGATAACATTGAAATGGAAGTAGAATTAATTCATGCGATTGCTTTAGAACAAGGAACTAAGTTCTCAATCCGTGAAGGTGGACGTACAGTTGGTGCAGGATCAGTTGTTACAATCATCGAATAATTTTTATAAACTTTAAACGCCCTTTTCGAAGGGTGTTTTTTTTGTTTTTATATGAATTAACCTCGTCTTTTCTTTTGTTAATATATGAACTATGATATAATAATATGTGAAATTTTATGGATATTAATATAAAAGATAGAGGTGTAATCATGGAAAAAACAATTCAATCAATGAAATTTTTAGGTCTTGATATGATTAATCAAGCAAACAGTGGTCACCCTGGTATTGTACTAGGTGCTGCAAACACAGTTTACAACTTATACACAAAACATATGAATGCTAATCCTGAGAAACCAATGTGGTTTAATAGAGATCGTTTTATTTTATCTGCTGGACATGGTAGCGCATTATTGTATTCTACTTTGCACTTAGCAGGATATGATATTTCAATGGAAGATATTAAAGATTTTAGACAATTAAATTCTATAACACCAGGACATCCTGAATATAGAGAAACACCAGGTGTTGACTCAACAACTGGACCTTTGGGACAAGGAATGTCAATGGCTGTAGGGAATGCAATTGCTGAAAGTTACTTAGCTGCCAAATTCAATACAAAAGAGTTTGAATTAGTCAATCATTATACCTATGCATTATGTGGCGATGGTGATATGCAAGAAGGTATTACCATGGAATCAATGTCAATTGCTGGACGTTTTAAATTAAACAAGTTAATTGTTTTGTTTGATTCTAATGATATTCAATTGGATGGTCCTGTAAAAAATGCAAATAGTGATGATATTGAACAAAAAGTGAAATCAATGAATTGGGATTATCAAATTGTTAGAGATCCTGATGATTTTGATGCATTAAATCAAGCCATTAATAATGCGAAAAATTCGGATAAACCTTCATTTATTGAAGTGAAAACAATTATTGGAGAAGGTGCATCTTCTGCAGGTACTTCTGAAAGTCATGGTAAACCGATTGGTGTTGAAGAAACTGAAAAAATGAAAAAAGCTGCAGGTTATGACAATTCAATGTTTGAAGTATATAAAGATGCTTATGAAGATTTTGAAAATACATTTGGTTCAAGAGGCAAAAAAGCTTATAAGAATTGGATTAAAACTTTAGAAAAAGTCAGAGAAAAAAACATAGATTTATACAAACAATTTATGGAAGTGGTCGACCATAAATTATCAATAAACTTTGCTGAAGTATTGAATGTTGCTAAAATCGGTATGAATGAAGCAACTCGAGCGACCATGGGTAAATTAATTGCAAAAGTCAGTGAACATATTCCTCATATGATTGGCGGATCTGCTGATTTAACTGCTTCAACAAAAGCAAAAGGTATCGATGGAGACTTCGATGTAGATCATAGAACGGGTAGAAACATCAACTTTGGTGTAAGAGAACATGCTATGGCAGGTATTGTTAATGGGATGACATTACATGGTTTGAAAGCATTTAGTGGAGGATTCTTTATTTTCTCTGATTATATGAAACCTGCAATGCGTATTGCAGCATTGATGCAAGTACCATCAATCTTTATTTTCACGCATGATTCAGTGGGTGTTGGAGAAGATGGTCCAACTCATGAGCCAGTTGAACAATTAACAATGTTTAGAGCAATGCCAAATACAACTGTCATCCGTCCAGGAAATGCTTTTGAGGTAGAACATGCATTAAGATTTGCTTTAGAAGCAAAGAAAACACCAACTGTTATTGTTTTATCAAGACAAAACATCGCAACTAAAAATAGAATCGATTATGAAAAATTTAGAATGGGCGCTTATATCGTAAAAGATTATGATAAATATGAAGCTATCTTTATTGCGACAGGTTCTGAACTTGAATTAGCGTTAGAGATACAAGATAAATTGGCCACAGAACATAATGTTTATATTCGTGTTGTATCAATGCCGTCTCAAGAATTGTTTATGAAGCAACCAAAAGAGATTCAAGATCGTATTTTACCTAAAAAATGTAAAAATATCATCGCAATTGAAATGGGTGCGTCTCTATCATGGTATCGTTTTGCGAATAAAGTCTATGGTATTGATGAGTTTGGTCGCAGCGGTAAAGGAGAAGAAGTCATTGAATTCTTTGGATTTACGGCTGATAAAATTATTAAAGATTACTTGAAAGAATAAATTGTTATTCTGGATTAGGAGGAAACATGTTAATTGATTCTCATGTTCATTTAAATGATGAACAATTATTTACAAAGATAGAAACCTTAATAGAAAAAGCAGAAGGTGTTGGTGTTGTTGCTTACATAGTTGTGGGTTATGACATAGAATCATCAAAACTCGCGATTGAATTAGCGAGTATGTATGAACAAGTATATGCATTAATCGGAATTCATCCAAGTGAAGCTTCTTATATTAGAGAAGAAGACATGAAATGGTTAGAGAAAAATCTTAAACATCCAAAAGTTAAAGGTATTGGAGAAATTGGATTAGACTACCATTGGGATAAAAGTTTTATGGATAAACAAAAAGATTTGTTTATCAAACAGATCCAATTGGCCAATCAATACAAAATGCCAATCTCTATTCATATGAGAGATGCAACTGATGACACTTATGAAATTATTAAAGAATATAAAGACAAGGATTTACAAGGTGTGATGCATTGTTATTCTGGATCAAAAGAATACATGGAGAAGTTTATTGACTTAAATATGTATATTTCTATTGCTGGACCAGTTACTTTTAAAAATGCTAATACACCAAAAGAAGTTGCTAAAGTAGTTCCGTTGGATAGATTATTGGTTGAAACGGATTCACCATATTTATCACCCGTACCATATCGAGGAAAACAAAATCAACCGAGGAATGTGGAATTTATCGCTAAAGAAATTGCAAAAATTAAAGGCATGAGTTTTACAGAAATTTCTGATATTACTTACAAAAATACAATTGATTTATTTGATTTAACAGAATTAAAGAAAGAGGCCAATTAATGGGTTTAACCGCAGGTATTGTTGGCTTACCAAATGTTGGTAAGTCAACACTTTTTAACGCAATAACAAAAGCCAATGTTTTGGCCGCAAACTATGCTTTTGCTACAATAGAACCAAATGTTGGGGTTGTTGAAGTACCAGATGCAAGGGTAGAAAAACTTGCTGAAATGTATCATCCGAAAAAAGTCATTTACACAAACTTTGAGTTTAGAGATATCGCTGGACTTGTAAGAGGTGCGTCTAAAGGAGAAGGATTAGGAAATCAATTTCTATCACATATTAGAACCACGGATGCCATCGTACAAGTTGTACGTTGTTTTGACGATGATGAAGTCACACATGTTGATGGCAGCATTGATCCTTTAAGAGATATTGAAACAATCTTAATTGAATTGATTTTTGCTGATATTGAAGTGATTGAAAAAAGATTACCAAAATTAAAAAAACAAGCTTCAATTAAAACTGAAAAGTTAATTATTAAAGAATATGAGTTGTTACAAAAATTATTAGAACATTTAAAAGATGAGTTACCAATTCGTTCTTATCCGTTGGATAAGGATGAAACGCTAATCATCAAAAACTTTTCTTTTTTAACTGCTAAACCTATGATTTATGTTTGTAATGTTGCTGAAGAAGAAATGAATGATTTAGACAATGATTATGTTGTTCAAGTCAAAGAGTTCGCTAAATCTGAGAATGCAAAAACTGTCGTTATTAGTGCAAAGATTGAACAAGAACTACAATCACTAGAAGAAGAGGAAAGAATAGAATTTATGAACGAGATGGGTATGACTTCATCTGGTTTAGATCAATTAATTAGTGTGAGTTATGAAACACTTGGGTTAAGAACTTTCCTAACAGCAGGAGAGAAAGAAGTGAGAGCATGGACATTTAAAGAGGGTATGAAAGCACCTGAATGTGCAGGCGTAATCCACAGTGATTTTGAAAAAGGATTTATTCGTGCTGAAACTATTTACTTTGATGATTTAGTTGAAGCCGGGAGTGAATCTAAGGCAAAAGAAAAGGGTAAATATAGATTAGAGGGTAAAAATTACATTGCTAAAGATGGCGATGTATTTAATTTTAGATTTAGTGATTAAGAGGTCTTATGAAACCAATTATTGAAGAAGTTCATCTATTAGCAAAAGATATTGTTGAAAGATGTATCAAAAAAAAGTTAAAAATTGTTTTTGCTGAATCAATGACAGGCGGGTTACTGGCGAGTTTAGTAACTTCGGTTCCTGACGCATCAAAAGTGATTAGTGAAAGCGTTGTTGTTTATTCAGAAGATGCAAAAATAAATATACTTAATTGTAAAAAAGAGACTCTGGATAAATGCTCAGTTTATAGTGATGAAGTGATTCAAGAAATGCTTGATGGTTTAAAAGCGTTATCAAATTCTGATATTTTTGTCGCTGTGTCAGGTATTGCTGGTCCGAAAACATATAATGATTTAGATGTAGGAACAGTCTATATAGGCATTGATATTTTTAATAAGAGATTGATTTTTAAAGAAAAATTTACTGGAGATCGGCTAATGATAAGATATAAGACCAGTAAATTCATCTTCAACACAATTATTAATAACATATAATTCAATGATTATATGTTATTTTTATATCTTTTATTTATTAGGAAATTGTATTGCATATAATATATTGGGAATATAATATATTAGATAACCTTTTACCAAAACTCCAAAAATGGTATAATTATGATATATAAAACTATGCAGGAAGGAGGATGGATATGGGGTATAAAGCTATAAAAACTTAGTTATATTTAAGCTAAAAAGAAAATGTTAAAGAGATTATCATTGGCTATAATGAAGGCTTTAAAGATATCTTAACCAATGAACAAAACAATCAATGGTTTAAAGCAATTCCTATAGCCAAATTAAGAGATAGAATTATATTATTAGCAAAGACTAATCATATTGAATACAAAGTGATTAATGAAGATTATACATCAAAAGCATCTTTTATTGATAGAGATGACTGTAAAGAAACCGAGTTCTCAGGGAAGAGAATTAAAAGAGGTTTATATAAAAGTAAAAAAGGCATAATCATCAATGCAGATTTAAATGCCTCATTAAACATCATACAAAAAAGTAAGCCCGAAGCCTTAGGGACAGGGTTTAAAGGTTGGAACACGCCTAAGCGAACTTATCTATTTAGTTAAGTTTTCGTTTCAAATGAGTAATCGAAGATTACTTTTGTTCTGATAAAATAACTGTCACATAATGTATTGAAAGGAAGACAAATGAATTATTTAAAAATGTCAAAAAATCAAACAGGTATTTTCTTTATTGTTGCCTACTTAATCGCAATAGCCATAGGTGTCTTAGTATTTTTTAGCCTTAAGCCATTGTTAAGTGATGTTATATTATTAACTTTTGTTGCTAATTTATTTGCGACAGTTGTAATTTTTGGATTTAGTTTAATCACAAAAAATGCTTCAATGTATGATCCGTATTGGTCAGTCATACCACCGGTCATCATTGTTGGTTGGATCCTTTATTATTCAGTACAAATAAATGCAGTGATATGGCTTCTATTAGTTGGAATAATTTTATGGGCAATTAGATTAACTTATAATTGGTGGAAAAATTGGCCAGGGTTTAAAGAACAAGATTGGCGATATGATTTGATTCAAGAAAGAACTCGAGGATATTATTTATTGTCTAATTTTGGCGCTATCCATTTGATTCCAACATTGGTTGTTTATATCCAATTGATTAATGCTCATGATGTGGTGTTTTTAAGTGAATCATTAAGTGTATTAAGCATTGTGGGTTTTGCATTAATGATTTTTGCGAGCACGATTCAATTTATTGCAGACAAACAAATGTTTGATTTTAGACAAAATAGAGTGGATAAAAATGAATGTATTAATCAAGGTGTTTGGCGTTATTCAAGACACCCAAATTATTTAGGTGAACTATCACTATGGGTTGGTGTCTATTTAATGTATCTTGGCGTTGTTGGTTCGATTGATTTTAATATTATCTATCCAATCGCAATGATTTCTTTATTTATGTTTGTAAGCATTCCAATGATGGAAATGAAACTCGCCAATAGAGAATGTTTCAAAGAATATAAAAAGCAGGTATCTATGTTATTTCCATATAGAAAAAGAAAAAGAAATTAGATTTATTAATGCTAAATTGTCTTCTATATTCATGTTGACATAAAAGGTTTAATAAGATATAATTTTAAAGACAAGAGAGAGTTATTTAAATATTTTAGGATGGTGGAATGATGAGAAATATAAAGAAAGTTTTATTAATTTTTGCATTAGTATTTTCGATTAGTGCCTTAACGGCTTGTTCAGGGGGAACATTTGATTCCGTACAAGCTAATTTTGAAGATGAAGGTTACCATGCATATGACTATAAAAATCCTATTGCAGTTAACTTTGATCCAGAAAGACCTGAAACTGATGGGTTAGTTGCTTCACAAATTTTTGCTCATGTTGATAACATGACAATTGATTTAATTGATAATTATAGTGATTTAGAAACATTTACATCATTTAACTTTAACGTTTATTTAATTGGTTATTATCAAACAGTTCCGGATGCTGTTCAAATTAATAAAAGTGCAATTATAATTGAATTTGCTTCTCAAGAACAATTAGAAGAAGCAATGGCAGTTAGTGATTCTTTACAAGCTTATTATGATGGTAAAGATATGGAATACTACAGAAGAGATAATTTATTGTTAATCATTCGCACTGTTGCTTATGAAGATGAAATTATAGAAATATTTAATAGAACTGCAGAATAATTAAGAGCGAGTTTTTCTCGCTTTTTTTAATGGACAAATTTCAGACTTTGTGATATAATTCGTAAAGTGATTTATAACCTTGCTGCAAGAGCAGCCAAAGACCAGAAGGAGGTATTTTATGAAAAGATATGAAGTTATGTACATTGTTCGTCCGAACCTTGAAGAACAAGCTAGAAAAGATTTAATTAATGATATTAATCAAATTTTTGTGAAGTTTGAATCTCAAGAACCAAAAGTCGTTGAATGGGGCATGAAAGATCTTGCATATGAAATTGATGACTTTAAAAAAGGATACTACGTTGTATTAGACGTTGTAGCATCTACTGAAGCAATTGCTGAAGTTAACCGTGTCATTAAAATCAAAGAAGATGTCATTCGTCATATTGTAATTGCAAGAGACGAAATTTAAGGAGAGATTAAATGTTTAATAAAGTTGTATTAATTGGTCGCTTAACAAGGGACCCAGAATTAAGACATACCAATAACAACATTTCCGTTTGTAGTTTTTCCCTTGCGGTTAATCGTCCTTTCGCCTCTAGTAATTCAGAAAAAGATGTTGATTTTATCAATTGTACTGCTTGGCGGAAACAAGCTGAAAACATCAGCCGTTATGTTTCTAAAGGTAGTTTAGTTGCAGTTGAAGGTAGACTTCAAACTGGCGAATACATGGATGAAAAAATTAATGCTAAGAGATACACCACAGATGTCGTTTGCGACTCTGTAACATTCTTAGACACTAAATCACAAAGAGAAAACAATAATACTCCAAGTCAAAACTACAAACAAGACGAAGATATTGATACAGGCAACTTCAACGATGTTGAAGATGACCTACCATTTTAAAAAAGGAGGATTATTATGGCAAGACCAGGATTTAAAAGTAACCGTCGTAGAAATCGTAAAAGATGCTATTTCACGGAAAACAAAGTTTCATATATAGATTTTAAAGACTATGAATTATTGAGAAGATTTATTTCTGATAGAGGGAAAATTCTTCCAAAACGTGTTACAGGAACTAAAGCTTATTACCAATCACATTTGGCAAAAGCGATTAAAAGAGCACGTTTCATGGCATTATTACCATACGTTAAAGAATAGTTTTCAAAGGCTCTTAGGGGCCTTTTTTCTTATGAATAACATATTGGCCCATTTGTGGTATAATAGGTAGCGAAATTACTTCTATTTATACTGATTTAAACATTAGCGCATGTATTGATATAGTTTAATTTTTATATATTTTATGTTATAATTATTTATTATTTATATAGAGGAGATTACTATGAGAAATTTCTTTAATAAGTTTCATATCTTCCTGACAATTGCATATGTCATATTAATTATATTAAGTTTTGTTTACTTTTTTTCTTCAGATCTAGACTATTTTATTATTTTTAATACTTTTATTTCAGTTATCTTTTTTGGAATTTTATTGTTTGAATTATTATCTAGTCAAAGATCAAAAAGAATTAAACAATTGGAAACAAAAATTAGAGAAACAAATCTTATAAACCGAAGAAAATTAAACAATGAAGATATTGCTTTAAATTACTTACCAGTTGGTATTGTTATTTACGATGATGTATTTAATGTTGATTTCGCTAATAACGCTGCCAAAGATTATTTTTCAAACGTTTTAGTCGATAGACCATTAAATGTTTTGAACAAAACGTTGTATGATAATGTTGAAAAAAGAATTGGTAAATTTTCAATTAAACAATATGATAAAAAGTATGACATTATTCATTATCCTAAAAATAAAACAGTTTACTTATTTGAAGTGACTGAAAGAGAAGAAATCAAAAAAAAATATCATGAAAACCAAAATGTTATTGGTATTATTAGCTTGGATAATTTTGTAGAAGCAACTGCCAATATGGATTATCAAAACAAATCAAATATAGAAGGATCAATATTAGGGATTATTAATCACTGGTGTCAAGACAATGATATCTATTTTATTACACTTCGTGTAGACAAAGCGGTGATGATGACAAGTCGGAAAAAACTTGACGAATTTATGGAAGAAGGATTTTCTATATTAGAACGTGTTTCTGAAAAAGCTGAAGACAATGATATTAGAGTTTCACTATCAATGGGTATTGCTTCTTTTGATACCAATATTGCGGAACTCGGTGAAGCTGCAGAAGATGCGCTTCAACTCGCGATTGATCGTGGTGGCGATCAAGTTGTTGTAAATTTAAAAAATCAACCTACCAAATTTTTTGGTGGAAAAACGAATACAGTTGAAAAACGCAGTAAAATTACTGCGAAAGTAAATTCAAGAGCTTTAGGTGATTATTTTGATGCGGCTAAAGAAGTTTTTATTATGCCACATAAGACAACGGATATTGATGCTTTAGGTGCAGCAATCGGTTTATTAGAGATGGCCTTAGCGAAGAAGAAAAAAGCTAAAATTATCATCAATTTTGATGACATTGATCAAACCTGTCAAAAAGTATTGAACATGTTGGAACATGAATATATAAAATTACTTGAATATGTGATTGAACCAGAAGAAGCATTGCCTAAAGTTAAAAATGATACATTGCTTATTCTTGTGGATCATCATTCACCAAATCAGTCAAATACACCTGAAATGGTTGAAAAAACAAAAAATGTTATCGTGATAGACCATCATAGACGTATTGAAGATACCATTCCTGATTTATTACTGAACTATGTTGAACCTTATGCATCATCTTCTGTTGAGTTAGTGACAGAGTTGATTGATTTCTTTAAAGAAGATGTATCAATTCATAAGTTTGAAGCAACCATTATGCTTGCGGGTATGATGATTGATACTAATAACTTCTCAAATAGAACTGGTTCACGTACTTTTGAAGCCGCAGCTTCATTAAGACAAAAAGGTGCAGATCCTTCTCAAGCAAGATTAATATTAAGAGAGTCGTTAGATGATATTAAAACAAAATCAAACCTTGTAAACAAAGCAAGAATTATTCATGAGCGTTTTGCGATTACTGCTTTAGATGAAGTAGACATGACTGATAGAGTTCAGTTGGCGAAAACTGCTGATGAACTATTAGAAATAGACAACATTATTGCAGCTTTCGCTGTTGGTAAAATTGATGGTTCTACCATTGGTATTTCAGCGAGATCTATCAATGATTTTAATGTTTCAGTTATTATGGAAAAATTTGGCGGAGGCGGACATTTGAATAATGCGGCTGCTCAATTAAAAAATATAAATACTGAAGATATTGTTGAAAAAATTGAAAAGCTTATAGAAAGTACGTATAAGGAGGAATCAACCATGAAAGTTATTTTAATTAAAGATGTTAAAGGTAAAGGTAAAAAAGGTGATGTGATTGAAGTTGCAACGGGTTATGGAAATTACTTGTTAACTTCAAAAAATGCAATTAAAGCGAATTCTGCAAACATTGAAGCGTTAGAAGATGAACGTCAAGAATTAAAAGAAAAAGAAAACAAGGCAAAGAAAAAAGCTTTGGATCTTAAAGAAAAAATTGAAAAAAGTCCAATTAAACTATATGTTAAATTAGGAGAATCAGGTAAATTATTTGGTTCAATTAATACTAAGCAAATAGCTGATGAACTTAAAAAACAACATAGTATTACAGTAGATAAACGTAAAATAAACTTAGAAGATAAAATCAATACTTTAGGAAATTTTGACATTGATGTGAAATTACATAAAGATATTGTCGCAACTATTGATGTACAAGTATTAGAAAAAGAATAAAGGAGTAGTTTATGGAGAACCTTACACCTTATAGTCTTGAAGCAGAAGAATCTGTATTAGGTGCCATCTTTTTTAGCGAAAGCGAAATAAAGACGATTGCTGATAAATTACAAATGGATGATTTTTATAATCCAAATCATCAAGAAATATATAAAGCTGTGTTAAAATTACATGAAAACGGTAATTCTATTGATGTGATTACAGTGAGTAATTTTCTTGAAAATATAAACGCTCTTGAAAAAGCCGGTGGCAGGGAATACATTGCTTACCTATCTGCTGTGATGCCTTCAACTGCAAACTTAATGGAATATATAAATATTGTTAAAGATAAATCAGTTTTAAGAAAATTACAAGAAAGTTTCAATGCATTAATCAATGAATCTAGATCAGTAGAAGATACACCACATTTCATTGATCACGTTGAAAAGGAAATTTTTAATATTACAAAAGATAGACGAAGCACTGATTTCGTGAATATTGCGGATGCAGCTGAGACAACTTTAGGTAAAATTGCTGAGCAAGCACAAAATTCTGATGAACTTAGTGGCTTGGATACAGGATATAATGACTTAAACCGCTTTACATTAGGTTTACAGCCTTCAGATTTACTTATCGTGGCCGCAAGACCAGGTTTGGGTAAAACTGCGTTTGCTTTGAACATGGCGCTTAATATTGGGTTGTTACCAAAGACTCCACATATTGCATTCTTCTCTTTAGAGATGGGTGTTGAACAGTTGGTCATGCGTTTGTTATCAAGTATCTCAGGTGTAGATAATACAAGATTAAGAAAAGGTGATTTAAAACAATTAGATTGGGAAAAACTACAAACAGGTGTTCACAATCTAAAAGGATCTAATATTTATTTTGATGATTCTGGAACGGTTCAAGTACTTGATTTAAGAAGTAAATGTCGTAAATTAAAACAAAACAATAAATTAGATTTAGTGATTGTTGACTATTTACAGTTATTAAGTGGTTCACAACATAATAAAGGAAACAGGGTTCAAGAGGTTTCGGAAATTTCTCGTGTATTAAAAGAGATGGCAAGGGAATTAAAAGTTCCAGTTGTTGCTCTTTCACAGTTATCAAGAAATCTTGAACAACGTACAAATAAAACACCGATGATGTCTGACTTGAGAGAATCTGGTTCAATTGAGCAGGATGCGGATATTATTGTCTTTTTGTATGTTAAAGAAGAAGATACTTTAGATGAAAGTAGACGTAATATTACGCAATTTATTGTTGCGAAAAACAGACATGGACAACCTGGAGATTTTGAATTGTTATTTAATAAAAATACATCAACTTTCAGTAACCATAGAAATTATTAATGAGGGATAAATATGTTAAGAGATAGATTGGATCAAATAGTGGAAAAATATATGGAGATTGGTCAAGAGATGTCAAAGCCTGAAGTGGCTACAGACATTAAGATATTGACTAAACTTGCCAAAGAATATTCTAACCTTGAGAAAATTGTAAAAAAATATAGAACATATAAAAAACTTTTAGGTCAGTTAGATGGTTTGAAAGATATGGTAAAAGATGATGACCCTGAAATTCGCGAAATGGCTGAAATGGAATTAGAAGATCTTCATGATAAAATTCCGACCATTGAAGAAGAATTAGAATTAATGTTAGTACCTAAGGATCCTAATGATGAGAAGAATGTTATCGTTGAGATTAGAGGGGCTGCTGGTGGAGATGAAGCAAATATCTTTGCTGGAGATTTGTTTAGAATGTATAATAAATACGCGGAACATATGGAATGGAAAATTGATGTATTAACCGCTGAACCAAAAGAAGCTGGTGGATATTCTCAATTAGAATTCATGATCAAAGGTGATAGTGTATATTCACATATGAAATATGAATCTGGTGTACACCGTGTTCAAAGAGTACCGCAAACTGAATCAAGTGGACGTGTGCATACATCAACTGCCACAGTTGTTATATTACCTGAAGCAGAAGAAATTGATTTTCAAATGGATATGAGCGATATCCGTGTAGACACATACTGTTCAAGTGGACCTGGTGGACAATCTGTAAATACAACAAAATCTGCAGTAAGAGTGACACATGTCCCAACGGATACTGTGGCGCAATGCCAAGATGGTAAAAGCCAACATGAAAATAAAGCATCTGCTTTAAAAATCTTGCGTTCAAGATTATATGATAAAGTGTTACAAGAAGCACAAGAAAAAGAAGCTGGCGAAAGAAAATCAAAAATTGGAACGGGAGATCGTTCTGAAAAAATTAGAACTTATAATTATCCACAAAACCGTGTCACAGATCATCGAATTAATTTATCAATTCAACAATTAGATAAAATAGTTGATGGCAAATTGGAACCAGTGATTGAAGCATTGATTTCTGAAGAACAAAAAAGAAAGTTAGAAAAACAATAATATGGCAAGTTATAAACAAGTATTAGAAAAAGGCAAAAAATTAACGAGAAAACATAATAAAGAAACAAGTGCAACGGAATTACTTTTGTTGCATTTTTCTAAGTTAGAGCCAACTGATCTATACTTAAAGTTTGATGATAAAATGCCTGAAACAGAAGCGAATGCTTTTTATGAAGGATTAAATTTATATTTAGATAAGAATATTCCAGTCCAGCAAATCATAGGTTCTGTTTATTTTTATGGTCATAAGTTTAAAGTCTCAAACCAAGCGCTAATTCCTAGATTCGAAACTGAGGAATTGGTTGCGAATGTTTTGATACTTTATGATGAGTATTTTGAAAAACAAAAAGTCTCATTGGTTGATGTTGGAACAGGTTCAGGTTGTTTGGCAATTGCTTTGGCTAAAGAAGAACCTAATTTTAATGTAACAGCCACTGATATATCAAATGAAGCTTTAGATTTAGCAAAAGAAAATGCAGAATTATTAGGTGTTGATATCGATTTTTATCAAGGAGATATGATTCAACCGATTCTTGGTCAAAAGTTTGATATTTTGGTTTCTAATCCTCCATATATACCAACAAATGAAGAAGTAGATACATTGATATTAGACAATGAACCCCATATCGCTTTATTTGGTGGGGTAGATGGGTTGTTTTTTTATCGTCAGATCATTAAAGATTCAAAAAAGATTTTAAAGGACAAGGCTATTATTGCTTTTGAACATGCTTATGATAAATTAGATGAATTACAAGCAATCGCAAGAGAAACCTATCCCAATGCAAAAATTAGTACTGTGAAAGATATGCAAAATTTAGATAGAATGACTTTTATTATCATTGGTTTTTAATAAGAAAGAAAATGTTTGATGAATAAAATATATATTTTATTCAATGATTGTTTTTCATTTTTTCTCTGGTTTTTCTCAATAGAAACCATTTGACATTTTTAAAAAAGTCTTTATATTATATAGTAAGTGAGGTAGCGTATGGCAAAAAAACTTGTAATAGTAGAATCACCAGCTAAATCCAAAACGATATCACAATACCTTGGTAAAGATTTTGAGGTATTATCAAGTGTTGGACATATTCGTGATTTGGCTACTAAAGGTAAGGGTGGTTTGGGTATCGATGTAGATAATAACTTCGAACCAACCTATGAAATTTTAAAAGGTAAGAAAAAAATAGTTACAGAATTAAATAAAGCATTAAAAGATTCTAGTGAACTTTATTTAGCAACTGACCCGGATAGAGAAGGGGAAGCGATTTCTTGGCATCTTAGAGAAACGTTAAAAATAAAGGATCAATTGGTTAGACGTGTAGAGTTTAATGAAATCACGAAAGAAGCCATCTTAAATGCTTTTGATCATACAAGAGACATCAATGAGGATTTAGTGTCTTCTCAAGAGACGAGAAGAATGTTAGATCGAATCATTGGTTTTAAATTATCTAAATTACTTCAAAGTAAAATTAAATCAAGATCTGCTGGTCGTGTTCAATCAGCGGCTTTAAAGTTAATCGTAGATAGAGAAAGAAAAATTGATGCTTTCGTACCTGAAGAATATTATGAAATATATGCGATGTTTAAAGATATTGAAGCTCAGTTGTTTAAAGTAGATGGTAAAAAACCGAAAATTTCAACAAATGATCAATCTAAAGCATTATTAGATAGAATGATTGAAGAATTTACTGTCAGTGAGCTATCAAAAAGAATAATTAAAAACAATCCTAATAAGGCATTGACGACATCTAGTCTTCAGCAACAAGCGTCTTCTAGATATAGTTATTCTTCTAGTAAAACTATGTCAGTTGCTCAAAAATTATATGAAGGTAAAGACATTGGCAATGAAACTGTTGGTTTAATTACGTATATGAGAACTGACTCAACAAGATTGTCTGAAGGTTTTGTAAGTCGAACTAGAGGCTTTATATCAGATAAATACGGAAAAGAGTATTTGGGATTTTATAAAGAATCAAAGAAAAAACAAAATGTTCAAGATGCTCATGAAGCAATAAGACCTACAGATATTAACCGTACACCTAAATCTATAAAATCCAAATTAACATCTCAAGAGTTTAAATTATACAGTTTAATTTACTATAAAACACTGGCCTCTTTAATGAAAGCATCTAAAAATGAAGTGACAACTTTAATTTTAGACAATGAAAATTTATTGTTTAAAACGACAAGTTCTAAACAAGTCTTTGATGGTTATTTAAAAGCTTTAGAAACTATTGACAATAGAACTAATCAACCTCAATTAGACCTTTCCGAGTTTAATGAAGGTGATAAACTTAAAGCTGATAAGGTTTATGATAAGCAATTGTTCACCAAACCACCGATTCGTTACACAGAATCTAGATTGATAAAAGAAATGGAAGATTTGGGTATTGGTCGTCCATCGACTTATGCAAGTACTATTTCTACGATTATGAAAAGACAATATGTTGAATTCAAAGAAAGAAAATTCTTCCCAACGGATCAAGGACTATTAACCATTGATAAATTACAAAAATTCTTTGATGAGTTTATCAGTGCGGATTATTCAAGAAAAATGGAAGAAATATTAGATGATATCGCAAATGGTGATGAGGAACAATTAAAAGTCTTAAGAGATTTTTATGATTATTTTATGCCTCTAATTGAAAAAGCAAAAGAAAAAATGGAAAAAATTGAACCAGAGAAAACCGGTGAAATGTGTCCTGAATGTGGATCAGCAATGGTTTATAGACTAGGCAGATATGGTAAATTTGAGGCGTGTTCTAATTTTCCTAAGTGTAAATATATTAAACCGAATGAAAATTCAAAAGAAAAAGCTTATAATACCGAAGTTGAATGCCCGAATTGTCATAAGGGGACATTGGTCTTAAGAACGGCTAAATCTGGTAAAAATAAAGGGAATCAATTTTTAGGGTGTTCAAGATTTCCAAAGTGTAAATATATTTCACCACATAACGTTGTTAATGAAAAATGTAAAGATTGTGATAATGTGGTTGTGAAAGATAAAGACGGAAAAATATTCTGTATAGATGGAGAAAATTGTAAGCAATCACAAAATCATCAAAATTAAATGTTAAAATAATTTAAACTACTTATGTAGTTGAATTTCCCTGAAAAAGTGTGAGAACACTTACCCTTCCTAAAAAATCCGTCTTACTTTAATAAGATGGGTTTTTTTCTTGTCTTAACAGTTTAAGGTTTAAGTATTTTATGATATACTATTTAAAGATTATTAAGAGAGAGTGAGAGGTATCTATATGGGCCTTTTTAAGAAATTATTTACCAATAAAGAAAAACGTAAAAAAGCTGAAAAATATAAAATAGGTATGATGAAAACGAGGAAAAACACGTTATCATCGTTGAAAGACTTATTGAGAAATTCGAAAACAATAGATGAAGATTTATATGTTCAATTAGAAGAGATATTTATCATGGCAGATGTTGGGGTAGATACCGTTGTTGAGTTTATTGAAGAATTAAGAGAAGAAGTTGAAAAAGAAAACATCACAGATCCTAAAGATTTAGAAAATGTGATCGTGGATAAAATGTTTGAATTATACTTAAAAGGTGAAGTGATTAATACCAACATAAGGTATAATGAAGGTGATTTAACCGTTATTTTATTTGTCGGTGTT
This sequence comes from Mycoplasmatota bacterium, assembly GCA_027859085.1. Lineage (GTDB taxonomy): Bacteria > Bacillota_I > Bacilli_A > Izemoplasmatales > Hujiaoplasmataceae > Hujiaoplasma. Next base: position 23,735 of record JAQIBJ010000086.1, on the reverse strand, counting down.
AATGGCACGGGTAAAACCACTACCATTGGTAAATTGGCTCATAAAATCAAAAGCGAAGGAAAATCAGTAATGATGGCAGCGGGCGATACCTTTAGAGCTGGTGCTATTAACCAATTAAAGATATTTGGTGAGCGTGTTGGTTGTGAAGTGGTTGCTAAAGAAGCAGGATCAGATCCGGCTAGTGTTATCTTTGATGCTATTAAAAAAGCAAAAGATGATAAGATTGATGTTTTGTTAATTGATACGGCCGGTCGTTTACAAAATAAGAAAAACTTAATGAATGAACTTGGAAAGATTAATCGTATCATTGAAAGAGAAACTGGAAGTAATATTTATGAAACCTATTTGGTGATAGATGCAACAACTGGTCAAAACGGTTTAAGTCAAGCTAAGATTTTTTCTGAAGTGGCCAATATTACAGGCGTTGTTTTAACGAAGTTAGATGGAACAGCAAAAGGCGGTATTGTTTTAGCCATTAGAAATAAATTAAACATCCCTATTAGTTTTGTTGGGATGGGAGAAAAAATAACAGACTTGGAATACTTTGATATTGAAGATTATATCTATGGTTTGTTTTCAGATTTCTTTGAGTAGAGGTGACCTATGAGCTATAATATTGAAGACACAGTAAGATTGAATAATCTATATGATTTATATCAATCATTATTAACTGAAAAACAAAGACAATATTTTATGTATTACTTCAGAGAAGATTATTCACTAAGTGAAATTGCGGACATCATGGAAGTGAGTCGTAATGCTGTTCATTTACAAACAAAAAAAATTACAGCTTATTTAGAGTCCTATGAAAAAAAATTAGAATTGTTTAAGAAACAAGTTAAAAGGCAAGATTTATTAGATGATTTATTAAAAGATCAAGATATACCTAAAAACATTAAAGAAAAGATAAATAAAATAGAGAAGGTGTGAGACTATGGCATTTGAAGATTTAACTGGACGCTTTCAAATGGCGCTAAGAAGATTAACTGGGAAATCTAAGTTAACTGAAAAAGACATTGATGAAATGATGAGAGAGGTTCGTCTTTCATTACTTGAAGCCGATGTCAATTATAAAGTAGTTAAAGAGTTTACAGACGATGTGAAAAAACTTGCTTATGGTGAAAAAATTCTTAAGGGATTAAAACCAGGAGAACATGTTGTTAAGATTGTTAATGATGAATTGACAAAATTAATGGGAGAAGAAGCGGTTGAATTAGATTTAAAACATAATGGATTATCAATCATATTAATGGTTGGTTTGCAAGGTGCTGGTAAAACCACTACAGCTGGTAAATTAGCAAATTTAATTAGAAAAAAACACAATAAAAAACCAATGTTAATAGCTGCAGATGTTTACCGTCCAGCAGCCATTGAACAGTTACAAACTGTTGGTGAACAATTAGACATTGAAGTTTATCAAGAGGGTTTAATAGAACCAGATACTATTATTAAGAATGGGCTTGCTTATGCCAAAGAAAATGATTATGATTTAGTCATCATTGATACGGCTGGTCGTTTGCATATTGATGAATCAATGATGGATGAAATTCAACGCATTGAAAAATTAACCAAACCTGATGAAGTGCTCTTAACAGTAGATGCCATGACTGGTCAAGACGCCGTTAATGTTGCGGAAAGTTTTAATAAAGCTTTAAGCATTACCGGTTGTATTTTAACCAAACTAGATGGTGATACTCGTGGTGGTGCTGCTTTATCTATTAGAAAAATTACTGGTGTTCCAATCAAATTCGCTGGGACTGGTGAAAAATTAGAAGACATCGAAGTTTTCCATCCAGAACGTATGGCTTCAAGAATCTTGGGTATGGGTGATATCTTATCACTTGTTGAAAAGGCAACCGAAGAAATTGATGAAGATGAAGCGTTATCAATGATGGAAAAAATGATGTCAGGTAAATTTAACTATAATGATCTTCTTAAACAAATGAAGATGATTAAAAGAATGGGTAAATTTTCAGGAATCATGAAAATGATGCCAGGGATGAAAAATCTTGGTAACATGGATAAAATTGATGATAAACAATTAGAATATATTGAAGCAATTGTTGGTTCAATGACTGAACATGAAAGAAAAAAACCAGAATTAATTAATCGCTCTTCTTCTAGAAGAAATAGAATTGCGAATGGGTCTGGTCGTTCATATTCTGAAATCAATAAATTGGTACAAATGTTAGAAAAACAACAAACGATGATGAGAAGAATGCAAGGTATGAATCCTGACTCATTGCAATCAATGGCTCAAGGAAACTTTGAACCGAAAAAATCTCGTAGTGAAAGACGTAGTAAGATGAAGAAAAAAGGTGGATTCAGATTCTAAAGAATAAAGGATAACTTTAAAAGTTATCCTTTTCGTTATCTAAGTATTCATTTAAAAATCTAAACACAGCGTCTTCACTACTCGTATGTTCTAGTACTTTATCTGCGACTTTTAGTAATTCAGGATGGGAGTTTTTCATTGCCACACCAAGTCCTGCATACTTTAACAATTCAATGTCGTTATGCCCATCACCAATGGCGATGATTTGATCTCTTGTAAACCCTAAGTACTGGCTAACAATTTCAATGGCATTGCCTTTGTTGACACTTGGTGCGAAGATTTCTAAGATAGAATCATATTCTCCAGACGTGTTCCAAATTCTGGCATTGACGATTCCATTAAATTTTTCATCAACATAACCTTTTATTTCTTCTCCGGTACCTTGTTTACCAATGATAATCATCCCATTGATATCATCTGGAATGGTTGTTTCGAAGTCACCGATGGTTAAATTAGTCGCATTATCTGCGTGTAATAAGGGTTCGATGGCTTTTTCTTTTCTGAAAAGATATATATCATCATTTAATTCAGAAAAAGCATTACGGATAAGGTCTTTGTTGTTGTTAAAAATGTCGAAGATAATATTTCTATCAATGCGTTTATCAATGGTTTTAAAGTTTTTATCTGTTGGATGCTGGATTAATGATCCGTTATAATTGATGATTGGAGTGTCTAAACCAAAGGCATCATAAATGAATTTAGAACTTCTATAAGGTCTTCCTGTTGCGATAACAACCTTGTGGCCATCATTTTGTAATTTTTTTATATAACCGCACAATGTTTGTGATATTGAGTCAAAATCATACAAGACCGTACCATCTAAGTCTAGCACAATTAAATATTGTTTATTATTTGTCATAAGTCTTTGTTTCTCCTTTATTTTTGGTAACAATATTATCTCACAAGGATTTTAATAATGCAAATGTTTATATGGATTGATTAAAACCAGCTTTTAAGATATAATTTAAGTAGTTAAGAGGTGGAGAATGTTCAATATACATACATTAATTATTCAATTGGATCTGACAACAATATTAAACTTTTTACTGGGTGTATTAACTGGATTCATCTTGTTATTTCTCATGTTTTTATTGATTGCCACCATAAATGAAAAAAAACGATTCAGAAAAAGAATTTTAAATAAATTACCTTTAGAAAATCATGAAGTATATGATTTGATTGAAATCAAACAAAATCAATTACTTGAAACAGTAAGATTAACTGATAATGCATATTTTAAAGTGGCTACTGATTTAAGTTATGAATTGCTTGAAGAAATTGCGGAACATTATTTCCCGAAATCTAAATATCCAATTTACGAAATCACTGTTGAAGAATTATTAGAATTAAACAGATACATCACCAAGCGTATAGAAGATATGGTCAATGGTAAAGTTTTAAAACATTTTAAAAATTACCGTATTTCATCTTTAATCAATATGTTACACATGAAAAAAGCTTTGGATAATTCTAAACTGATGAAACTGAATAGAAAGTTCAAAGTATCCAAAATGTTTAACATTGGAAGAGCCGTTGTGAACTACGCAAATCCAGTATATTGGTTTAGACGTCTAGCAATTAAACCAACAACAGAAGTATTAACAAAAGAAATTTGTAAATATATTATCGCTGTTGTTGGAGAAGAAACAAATAAAATTTATAGTAAAAGTTTTGCAGAAGATAAACCCGAAGAAGATTTAGAACAAAAATTTGATGAAATTATTGAATCGGAGGAGGACTAAATGTTATTTTTTAAGAAAAAATTTAGGTATGACATAATTATACCTAAAACATCTAGAACCAAAGACCACCGTCCTTTCTATATCCCACAAATAACACCCATAGAAGATAAAAAACGTATGAGACAAGATTTTATTAGTCCTTCTGGTGTGAGTAATAAAAATATTATGAGTGTGGATAGTGATCGTAAAGGAACAGGAGATATAGATAAAAAATATGATGTCTTCCGAACCAATAAACGTTTAACCAAAGAAGAAGCTAAAAAAAGATACGGTCATTCTTACTATGAATTTATTTCTGTCAATAAAGACACGATGCCTAAATTATATAGTGAAGAAGGTTTGACTTCAGATGATGTTAGTCAAAAACATTCTAAAAGAGATGAAGATAATGTTGATACTCAATCAATTATTGATGAACATAAACAAGTGAATTCAGTCTCTGTTGATGAGTTCTTTGAAGGTCAGCAACAATATCAAGAAGAATCATCTAAAGAAGTTGAAGAAGATGATGTTTTAAAAGACTTATTAATAGACACTAATGAAGAAAACCAAGAAGAAAGTGTTGTTGACTTCGAAGAGGATGAAGAAGAAGCAATGGATGACGTATTGTTCGAGAAAAAAGAACCAGATAAAATGGATGTTGATGACATTGAATTTGAACAAGACATCAACTATGAAGAATATCATCCTGAAGATGTCATGGGAACTGAAGATAATCGTTTAGATGATTATACTTTACCGCCATTAACATTATTCAAAAAAACAAAAGAGACTGAAAAAGTTGAACCAAGTTGGGTTAAAGAAAACACTGAAGTCATTAATGAAACTCTATTTGCATTTAGCATTGATGGTAAAGTCACTAATTATACTGTTGGACCAACTGTTACACGTTATGAAGTTTCACTTGGTTCAGGTGTACCAACAAAGAAAATTACCGGTATTACCGATAACTTACAGATGAATTTATCAGCTGTATCTTTAAGAATAGAAGCACCCATCCCAGGTAAAAATACTGTGGGTATTGAAGTGCCTAATAAAACAAGAAAACCTGTATTCTTTGGTGATGTCATTGATCACCCTAAATATAAAGAATCTAAAGATCCTTTATTATTAGCGGTTGGTTTAGATATTGATGCATTGCCTGTTTATACATCCATTGAAACTATGCCACATGGTTTGGTTGCGGGTTCAACACAATCCGGTAAATCTGTTAGTATTTCTGCGACGATTGTTTCATTAATCTCAAGAAATAAACCAGATGAATTAAAATTACTATTGATTGACCCTAAGAAAGTTGATTTACAACAATTTGGTGATTTACCACATTTAATCACCCCTATTATTGATGATACCAGAGTGGCGATTGAATCGTTAAAATGGATGGTTAATGAAATGGAACGACGTTATGATGTTTTAAAGAAATTTAAAGCGATAAATGTCAGTGATTATTACGAAAGAAGATCAAACAATCCGAATTTTGAGAAAATGCCAAGAATTGTTGTTGTGATTGAAGAAGCATCAGATTTATTATTAAGTGGTGGTTCAGAAATTGAAGATAGCATATTAAAATTAACTCAAAAATCAAGAGCTGTTGGTATCCATATTATTTTAGCAACACAAAGACCATCTGCGGATATCTTAAAAGGAACTATCAAAGCGAATATCTCAACAAGATTTGCGTTTAGAGTGCCTTCATCAACAGATTCAAGTGTTGTGCTAGACAAAACGGGTGCTGAAAAACTACTTGGTCAAGGGGATATGTTATTATCTGAAAACGGTCTGATTAGACGTATTCAAGGGGCTTATTTGTCGCCTGAAGAAATCGAAAAAATTACAGACTTCATTAAAAAACAAGCAGAGCCAGATTATTTATTTACCCATCAAAAATTAACTTTAGAAGCGAAAACACAAACAGACATTGAAGAAATAGATGAATTGTTTAAAGATGTTGCTGTTTATGTTGTAGAAGAAGGCAAATGTTCATTAAACAAAATCACTCAAGAATTTGCCATTGGCTTTAATAGAGCCACCAATATCGTTAATAGTTTAGAAAAATTTGGTATTGTTTCAGAGAATATAGGAACCAAACCAAGAGAAGTTTTAATAGATTTTGAAGATTTAAGCAAAATATTTGAAGGACTTAACTAGTGGAAAATAATTTAATGCATGAACAATTAAATGAAGAAACAAAACTGATGAAAAAAATAAAAATCTTACTCATCAGTTTTTTCTTCATCACAATTATTGATGTTGTATTATTCACTGTTTTTCAAAATCATCCTTTGTTTATCTTTAAGTTGAATCGTTCATCAGAAAATATATCTGCTTATGGCAGTTATCAATTAATATCATACATATTGTATTCAACCATTTTATTATTTTTTATTGGTTATATACTTTTACTTGTTACCTATATAAAAGAAAGAAAAAATGATGAGACTGATTATGAATTGGTCAGAAAAAGATATGGTTTCTTTGATTTCTTTACTGTCATTCCAACATTCTTTTTGGCAATGATGATTATTAATGGATTGTTTTTTTCTTTGGCTGTTGTTGATGGAGAATCAATGGCACCTACTTATTGTTCTACAGATGTGGTTTTGATAAGTTACCTATCAGGCATTGAGCGTGATGATATCATAGTGTTTGATAAGGAAGATTTTCTTTATATTAAAAGAGTAGTTGGCTTACCAGGAGATACGCTTGTTGTGAATAGTTCAGGTGTCTATATTAACGGAGATTATATAGAAGATTCATTTGGCAACTTTTTTTACGACGGCACAATAGAAGATGGATATTATTTTGTGTTGGGTGATAATAGAGACAATTCTTTAGATTCAAGAAGTGATCGGGTTGGTTTGATCAAAGAAAATGAATTAATAGGCCCAGTGATTTTAGATTTAACCAACAGAGATTGTCAAATCGATTAAGGACGTGAGTTTATGAAACAAATACAATGGTTTCCTGGTCATATGGCCAAAGCCAGAAGATTAATAGAAGAAAAATTAAAAATTATTGATGTTGTTTATGAAGTTGTTGATGCAAGAATTCCTGAATCTTCAAAAAACCCAATGATGAATGAAATCTTGAAAAATAAAGACATCATTTTAATTTTAAACAAATCAGATTTAGCGGATCCAAATACAACTAAGAAATGGATAAAGTATTATACTGAAAAAAACATTCCTTTTGTGGTTAGTAATGCTTTGAATGAAAATATTTTGGATAAAGTTTATAAAAAAACAATCGAAGTTCTAAAGTATTTACACGATAAAGATCTTGCTAAAGGCATGACAAAAAGAAAATTTAAAGCCATGGTGATTGGGGTGCCTAATGTGGGTAAATCTCAGTTCATTAATAATTTAGCAGGTAAAAATAAAGTGAAAACAGGAAATATTCCTGGTATTACAAAAAATCAAAGTTTTATAAGAGCAAAAAATAATTTATTGTTATTTGATAATCCTGGTGTTTTATGGCCGAAATTTGAAACCATGGAACAAGCATTTCGCTTAGCATTATTGGGTTCAATTAAAGATGATATTCTACCCTTGGATGAAGTAACAATTTTTGGTATAGAATATTTAAGAGACCACTATCCAAAAGCACTTGAAGAAAAATATAATTTAGATTTATCTTCTTTAGAAACGACCATTGATATCATTGATGAAATCGGTCGAAGAAGAGGTGCTTTAATGGCCGGGAATGAAATTGATTATGAACGGGTATTTAATTTATTCTTATATGATTTAAGAAATGGTGCAATAGGAGCGTTGAGTTTTGAAAAGCCAAAATAATTTATATGCATTTGAAAACAAGTTAAAGAAACAAGGTTATAAATATATCGCTGGCATTGATGAAGTTGGCAGAGGGCCACTTGCTGCTGGTGTTTTAGCATGTGCTTGTATTTTAAATTTAGAAATCCATATTGAAGGTATTGATGATTCTAAAAAGCTAAGTGAGAAAAAAAGGCAAGTTTTAACGCCATTGATTCAAGCCAATGCATTGGCTTATGCTTATGGCTATGTGAATGAAACTGAAATAGACGATTTAAACATCTATCAAGCATCAAAATTAGCGATGACAAGAGCCGTTAATAATTTAAAAATCAAACCAGATTATTTATTGATTGATGCCATGCAATTAGATTTAGATATACCCCAAGATGCTATCATCAAAGGAGATACTAAATCTGTAAGTATTGCAGGGGCTTCAATATTGGCTAAAGTAAAAAGAGACGAGATTATGGAAAAGTTTGATATAATTTATCCTGGATATGGTTTTAAACAGCATAAAGGATATCCGACCAAACAACATATTCAACAACTAAAAAAACTTAAACCATGTAAAATCCATCGTTTAAGTTATAAACCTGTACAAGATGCAAGGTTAATACAACAGAGACTAGATTTAGGAGGCATAGAATGATTAAAGCAGTTATATTTGACTTAGATGGTACCTTATTGGATACCATAGAAGACATTGCAAATACGTGTAACATTGTGTTAGAAAAAAGAGGATACAAAACATTACCATTAAAAGATTATCGCCAATACGTTGGTAAGGGTGTTAAGCATTTAATAGAGAAAATGATGGAAGCTAGTCAAATAGAAAAATATCTATTTGATGAAATTATAAATGACTATTTTAATGTTTATAAAAATGAGTCTACAAAAATGACAAAGATATATCCAGGCATGGTACCTTTATTAGAAAATCTTAAAGAGATGGGTATATCACTCAATGTATTATCTAATAAACCACATAATCAAGTTAAAGATTTAATGCCAACATACTTTGAAGATAATCTATTTAATATTGTGTATGGTAAGCATGATAATTTACCGGCAAAACCAAATCCAACGCTTATTAGAAAAATGATCAAGGAGCTAAAAGTTAAATCAACAGAAATTTTATATGTTGGTGATACTAAAACAGATATGGAGACAGCTTTAAATGCAGGTTTAGCAAGTGTTGGAGTTTTATGGGGATTTAGAGATGAACCAGAATTGGTTCAAGCGAAAGCTTCATATATTGTTTCTTCACCAAATGAAATTGCAAAAATTATTAAGGAGAAAAACCAATGATATTAGATAAAAGTAATTTTCTTGATGTAAACATTGACGGGAAGATTATTATTTTTCCAACAGATACTGTTTACGGAATTGGTTGTAAATATCAGGATATAGCTTCTGTTAAGAGAATTTATTCAATTAAAAAAAGAGATTATTCTAAGCCAATGGCAATCCTTTGTTCTTCTATCGAACAAGTAAAAGGAATGGTAGCTGATTCTGTTCGTTTAGATTCATCACTGACTAAGTATTGGCCGGGAAAATTAACCTTAATTTTTAAAAAGAATAAAAATATATCCGATGAAATTACTTCGGGTATGGATACGGTAGGGGTTAGAATTCCGAATAATGATATGGCATTAGCTTTATTAGAAAAACATGGTCCAATGGTTGTGACAAGTTTAAATGAGAGTTTTGAACCTGCAATTGTAAAATACCGAGATTCCCTTAAATATGAGCTGAATGTTGATTATATTGTGAATGGCGGAGATTTAAATAATCGACCTTCAACTGTCTATGATACGATTAATCATCGTGTTCTTAGACAAGGTGATGTTGTTATTGGAAAATAACAAGATTTTAGCAATGTTTTTCATTGTCAAAAGGGATGGTTTTTGCTATAATTATAATGTTAAGTTTTCGATAAAAAAATTAATTGTTAAATAAATATTGAAAGGGGAAAATATGAGTAAAGTTGTTATATTTGATCATCCTTTGATTCAACACAAATTAACCATTATTAGAGACAAAAACACAAACACTAAAACGTTTCGTGAAAATGTTAATGAGATAGGTTCTTTGGTTACTTATGAAATAACAAGAGATTTAGAAACCAGAGAAGTAGAGGTTGAAACACCAATAACAAAAACCAAAGCAAGAATACTTGCCAAAGATGTTGTGATTGTACCCATTTTAAGAGCAGGTCTTGGCATGGTTGATGGTATTCAAAATGTGATACCAACAGCGAAAATAGGTCATATTGGTTTATATAGAGATGAGATAACATTAAGACCAACAAAATATTACTCAAAATTCCCTGTAGAAATAAAAGAAGCAACTGTTTTAATTGTTGATCCAATGCTTGCAACGGGACATTCTGCCATTGCAGCAATTGATGAAGTAAAAGCATTTGGTGCTAAAGATATTCGGTTTGTTGGAATTGTGGGTTGTCCAGAAGGTGTAGAAGCACTTCAAAACGCACATCCAGATGTCGATATTTATATGGTCAGTATTGATGAAGGATTAAACGAGGTCGGATATATCGTTCCTGGTTTAGGGGATTGTGGCGACAGACTGTTTGGCACAAAATAATGCCAGCTAAAGACCATAAAACTGTTTTTTTAATTTTTAATATGATTGTACAGTTTTTTTATGAAACTTTCTTCGCAATGGCTTTAGGGTATTTTTTGGGAAAATGGTTGGATGGTATTTTATTTAATAATAAAGTCATTTTAATGTATATCTTAATTATTCTAGGTGTATTTGCTGGATTAAGAAATTTTATTATAAGAGCTTTAAAATATGTAAAGGAAGAAGACAATGAAAAATAAAGACATTATTGAAAAATCATTTTTATTTGCTTGGCCTTATACAATTGTTTTTTCTGCAATACTGTATTTAATCACACGTGATTTTGATATCGTTATTAGTTTTATTTTGGGTGCAGCAACTTCAATGTTTGTTAATTCGCTGAATTATAAAATAATGAAATCAACTTATAAAAATAGACAAGATAAAATTATGCCGACTCAAATTCTTATGTATGTGTTAAAATATGGATTTATGGCTTTGGTTCTTTATATTACGTTCCAAAGTGATGAATACAATGAAATTTTTACCTTTGTAGGTTTATTTACGTTTGTAATTGTATCAGTACCTACAGCAATTATCTTTACTAATAGAGGTGACGAAGAGGATGAATGATTTTACTTTATTTGATCCGATGTCATCGGCAGTTCGTTCCACACTTATAATTGTCGCTGTATTGTCAATTTTTTTTATAATCGTTGGAATGAAAATCAAAAAGTTGGATCCAAAGAAAACCCCTAAAGGATTTTTATTTGGATGCATTATGATTGTCGATGGATTTAATACTTTTATATCTGAATATATGGATAAAGACAAATTTAAGTTCTTTGGAGCTTATTTATTTACAATTATTGTCTTTCTTGGTACAGCCAATACAATTTCACTAATTGGATTGAAACCGCCATTATCAAATTTAGGTGTTGCTTTAGCTTTTACAGTGATGACATTCTTAGCAATAAAGATTGCGGAATTTAAATTCATCAGCGTTAAAAAGAAAATCAATAATTTGCTTGGAGAAGTCAAATTCATGGCACCTATTTTATTTCCAATTAATTTAATTGGAGAAGTATCAACACCATTTACAATGGGACTTCGTTTATTCGTTAACCTATTAAGTGGCGTTGTTATTGCAACAATGGTTTATTCTGTTTTAAGTTTTTCAGTAGGATTTCTTCAAGGATTATCAGGTATTTTTGCGGGGATGTTCTTACATGCTATATTTGATATCTTCTTTGGATTAATACAAGCATTCGTATTTTTAATGTTAACTACAATCAATATTTCTTTGGCAACAGATGCTTAAGATGTTGAAATATATAGGAGGAAAAAATAATGTTTGACACAATTTTTAGTACAATGTTTAGATTTGCAGAAATTACAAACGCAGGATTAGCGTGGTTAGGTGCTGGATTTGCTGTTATAGCTGGTCTTGGGACTGGTATTGGGCAAGGTTATGCTGCTGGTAAAGCTGCTGAAGCAGTTGGTAGACAACCAGATGCACAAGGTAAAATTCTTGTTACAACATTAGTGACACAAGCTGTTGCTGAAACAACTGGTCTTTACGGATTACTTGTAGCGCTTATACTAATCGGAAAACAATAAAAGACTATTATTAAAATATTAACAGCAAGGAGGCGAACGCCTAATGAGTTTTATAGATAGATTAGTCTCGGGTGTAGAAGCAGCAGTTGAGCAAGCTTTAGGTATAAATTTGCTTGATATGGTTGTACAGATTTTAGCAACAATCGTTTTAATGATTATTGTTAAAAAGTTTTTTTGGGGACGTATTACTGAATTCCTAGAAAAAAGAAGAAAATTTATGGAGACTGAAATAACTGAAGCTGAACAGGCTAATCAAGAAGCGCTTCAATTAAAAGAAACACGAGATGCAGAACTTAAAGAAATTCGCATGAAATCGAAAGAATATTATGAAAATGCAAAAAATCGTGGTGAAGATGAGAAAAACCGTATTATTAATCATGCTAAAAATGAAGCCGATACAATTGTAAGCAACGGTCATAAAGAAATTGACCATGAACTTAAAAAAGCAAGAGAAGAACTACAAAAAGAAATTGTATCTATTGCAAGTCTTATGGCCGAAAAAGTGATTAATAAAAAAGTTGATGAAAAAGATTTTCTTGATGTAACCATCAAAGATATAGAGAGCAGTGAAGAGCTATGACAGAGACTTCGAATCAATATGCCTTAGCTCTTTTTTCACTTGCAGCCAATGATAAACAAACAGATGAAATTTATAATGAATTTCATCAATTTGTCGACGGGTTAGATGAAAATACCCATAAATTCTTCTTACATCCTAAAATAGAGGATAAAGACAAACGAGAAGTGGTTGAAAATGTATTAAAGAATCCTTTGTTGATTAACTTTATAAAAACGGTTGTTGATAATAATCGATTTAGTTTTATTGAAGAAATTCTTAAAGCCTACAAAGATTTATTAAATGAAAGTCAAAATATTGCAGAAATTACTATATATACTCAAAAAGCTTTAAGTGAAGAAAATAAAAACAAACTTAAAACTAAATTTACAAAAGTATTAGATAAAAAAATTATTATTAATGAAGTCATTAATCCATCAATTGTTGGTGGTGTTCGGATAGAATATCAAGGAAGCGTATTGGATCAAACCATCAATGCAACTCTTGAACAATTAAAATCTTCATTAATAGGATGACGAGGTAAACAAGTGAAAATAAATCCGTTAGAAATTAGTTCTTTATTAAAAGAACAAATCAAAAAATATGAAAAAGATATAAAAACAGAAAATGTCGGAAGTGTTATTTCGGTAGGGGACGGTATTGCCCTTGTTTATGGTATCGATAAAGCAATGAGTGGTGAGTTGCTTGTCTTTCCTCATGGCGTTTATGGAATGGTACAAAACTTAGAAAAAAATCATGTTGGTGCGATTCTTTTAAATGATACAAACTTAATTAAAGAAGGCGATGAAGTTAAAGCAACAGGTCGTATTCTTGAAATTAGTGTTGGGGAAGAAATGATAGGAAGAATCATTAATCCATTGGGACAACCAATCGATGGTTTAGGATCTATTGAAACTGACAAAACAAGACCAATCGAAAGTAAAGCAACAGGTGTTATCGATCGCCAATCTGTTAATGAACCATTAGAAACTGGGATTAAAGTATTAGATGCTTTGGTACCAATTGGACGTGGACAAAGAGAGTTAATCATCGGTGATAGACAAACTGGTAAAACGTCAATTGTAGTAGATACGATTATTAATCAAAAAGGTAAAGACGTTATTTGTATTTATGTGGCCATTGGTCAAAAACAAACTTCTGTCTTAGATGTTTATGAAACGCTTAAGAAACATGATGCAATGGATTATTCGTTAATCGTTGCTTCTGGTGCATCAGATCCAGCGCCACTTTCTTATTTGGCACCCTATGCTGGTGTATCAATCGCTGAAGAATTTATGTTTCAGGGCAAACATGTTTTAATCGTTTATGATGATTTAACTAAACATGCGATTGCTTATAGAGAACTGTCTCTATTGTTAAGGCGTCCACCAGGTCGCGAGGCATTCCCTGGAGATGTATTCTATTTACATTCACGTTTGTTAGAAAGAGCAGCTAAACTTTCTGATAAATTGGGTGGCGGTTCAATTACCGCTCTACCAATCATTGAAACACAAGAAGGGGATATCTCAGCTTATATTCCAACCAATGTTATTTCCATCACTGATGGTCAAATATTCTTACAAGCACAATTATTCTACTCAGGAATTAGACCAGCCATTAACGCTGGATTATCAGTTTCTAGAGTAGGGGGTGCGGCTCAACATAAAGCCATTAAGAAAGTATCGGGAACCTTGCGTCTTGACTTAGCGAGTTATCGAGAATTAGAAGCATTTACTCAATTTGGTTCTGATTTGGATGATAGTACAAAGGCGAAATTAAACCGTGGTGAAAAAACTGTTGAAATTCTTAAACAAGGATTACATAGTCCACTACCATTTGAATTACAAACCATTAGTATATACGCATTAACAAATGGATTTTTAGATAATATAAAAACATCGAAAATCAAACAATTTGAATCTGATTTACATAGTTATTTCTTAAATGACACTGAAGCGAACAAATTACTAGTAGAAATTCGTGAAACTAAAGATTTAGTGAATAAAGAAAAGTTAAATAAAATGATTGATAAATTTGTTGATCAATATTAATAGGAGGCTAAACGATGGCTTCACTTCGTGATATAAAAAAACGTATAGAATCAACCAGAAAAACATCGCAGATTACTAAAGCGATGAATATGGTTTCAGCTTCGAAATTAAGAAAAGTTGAAAAGAAGTATCGTTCTTTTCAGCCTATTAAAGATGAAGTTAAAAGGATTTTAGAAGATGTATTGTCATCAAATCCTGAAACATCTTTTCCATTACTAGAAAAACGTGAAATCAAAAAAGTTGGATTTATTCTTGTCGCAAGTGATCGTGGGCTTGCAGGACCATATAATAGTAATGTCTTTAAACATTTTGAAAAAATTTTAGAAGAAAATGATAAAGATTTTATAGTTGGTACCATTGGGTATAAAGCTTATAGTCATTGTAAAAAAAGAAATTATCCGCTTTTGAACACAGAATCTATTAGTTCAAGAGATGAAATAAAGTTTATTGATTTTCAAGCCATGTCAAGAGCCTTTATTAAACTTTATTTAGATAAAGGCGTTGATAAAATAGTGATGATTTATACTGATTATATCAATACATTAAATCAAAACGTAACTGAAGAAGTGCTTTTACCAATCACTGACTTGGTGAAGAGTAAAGTGATGGTATCTAATTATGTGTTTGAACCAGATACTGAAGATGTCATTAATCAATTATTACCAATTTATTTAGAGAATACTTTATATGGTATTATCTTGGATGCGAAAACAAGTGAGCACGCTTCAAGAATGACAGCCATGAAAAATGCAACAGATAATGCTAAAGATATTATAAAAAAACAAAATCTGATATACAACCGCGCTAGACAAGCGCAAATAACCATTGAACTTACCGATATTATCGGTGGTGCAAATGCAGTTAATTAGGAGGAAAAAATGCCTAACCTAGGAAAAATAGTACAGGTCATGGGACCAGTTGTTGATGTGATGTTTGAAAAAGGAATGCCTTCAATCAATAATGCACTAACAATAAATGTTCCAGCCGATAAAAACAACGGTATAGAAATCAAATTAACCCTAGAAGTTTCATTGTTTTTAGGTGATAACATTATTCGTACGATTGCCATGGATTCAACAGATGGATTGGTAAGAGGTATGGAAGTAATAGATACTGGAAAAGCTATATCAGTACCTGTAGGAAATGTTACTTTAGGAAGAATGTTTAATGTTTTAGGTGAACCAATTGATGGTAAAAAATTAGAAGGTGATTATGATTTATCACCAATTCATAGATCGGCACCAAAATTGGAAGATTTAAGTGCTAAAACTGAGATTCTTGAGACAGGAATTAAAGTTGTTGATTTACTAGCACCTTATATTAAAGGTGGTAAAATTGGATTGTTCGGTGGTGCCGGTGTTGGTAAAACTGTTTTAATTCAAGAATTAATTAATAATGTTGCTCAAGAACATGGAGGTATTTCTGTTTTCGCTGGTGTTGGTGAAAGAACCAGAGAAGGAAATGACCTATATTTTGAAATGAAAGAATCAGGTGTTATTAATAAAACGGCCATGGTTTTCGGTCAAATGAATGAACCACCTGGCGCAAGAATGCGCGTTGGTTTGTCAGGTTTAACAATGGCTGAACATTTTAGAGATGTTAAGAAACAAGATGTATTATTGTTTATTGACAATATCTTTAGATTTACTCAAGCGGGATCTGAAGTATCTGCCTTACTTGGTAGAATGCCTTCAGCGGTTGGGTATCAACCAACTTTAGCAACAGATATGGGGTTATTGCAAGAACGTATTACATCAACGAAATCAGGATCTATTACATCAATTCAAGCAGTATATGTACCAGCGGATGATTATACAGACCCTGCACCAGCGACAACCTTTACCCATTTAGATGCAACAACCAATCTTTCAAGAAAGATTTCTGAGGAAGGTATTTATCCAGCAGTTGATCCTTTAGCATCTACTTCAAGAGCATTAACACCCGAGATTGTTGGAGATGAACATTATAATATCGCCAGAGAAGTCCAACAAACTTTACAAAGATATAATGATTTATTAGATATTATTGCCATTCTTGGAATGGATGAATTAAGTGAAGAAGATAAATTAATCGTTCATCGTGCAAGAAGAATTCGTCTTTTCTTATCACAAAACTTCCATGTTGCTGAACAGTTTACAGGACAAAAAGGTAGTTTCGTAAAAGTTGAAGATACTATTAAAGGGTTTAAAGAATTATTAGCGGGTAAATATGATGATTTACCAGAAGATGCTTTTAGACTTGTTGGTAGTATTGAAGATGTTAAGGCAAAAGCGGAAAAAATGAAAGCGTAGGTTATCATGGATATTTCAATTGTGACACCGGATGGAGAATTATATAACGAAATCGTAAGCTCAATCATTGTATCAAGTTCAAACAATGGTGATTATGAGATTTTACCAAATCACGTTCCCATTGTTTCAACAATTGATACAGGTTATGTTAAACTAAGTCATGAGGACTTGGTCTACTTTGTTGTGGTCATTAACGGACTTGTCGAAAACCGTGACAATAAAATAACAGTCATTGCTCAAGACGCATATGTTGGTAAATCGAAAGAGGAAGCCATGAAAAATTTATTTCAAATTAGAGAAGATCGCATTAAAGAAAATAAAGAACGTAATGTTGAACTTGCCAAAGCTGAAAAGGAATTACAAAAACAAATTAAACAAACAGGCGCTGGTCAGTTATGATGAAAAGACGTGGATTTGAAATTGTTAATGCTTATGCAAATGATGAATTAACATTACCTGAGAGAAAAACCAAAGGCAGTGCAGGTTATGATATTGCTTCAAGGGTTAGTATGACCATTGAACCCAAAGCAGTTGCTTTTGTTCCAACAGGCATGAAGGCTTACATGCAAGAAGATGAAGTTTTACAAGTATATCCTAGAAGTTCTTTAGGATTCAAAAAACATTTAATGAAAGTCAATAGTGTGGGCATCATTGATTCGGATTATTACAACAATCCAGACAATGAAGGTGAGATTTCTTTAATATTTTATAACTTTGGTGATGAGCCAGTAAAAATTGAAAAGAATGAGCGTATTGCTCAAGGGATTTTCATTAAGTATTTGAAAGTAGATAAAGACAATACTTTGACCAAAAGATTGGGTGGGTTTGGTTCAACGGATAAATAACGTCCATTGATAAATATTACTTGATTTATTGGTCAAAATTTGATAAAATAGTTTAGCCATTTAAATACACACACCTATGAGTGAAACGCCTTGAGCCAAAATGGTGGTGCTAACGTAGATTAGGTGGAGGTATACAAATCAAAAGGAGGAATTAAGAAAATGGGAATTGTTACAATGAAAAGCCTGTTAGAAGCAGGGGTACACTTTGGACATCAAACTAGAAGATGGAATCCAAAAATGGGTCGTTATATTTTTACTTCTAGAAATGGTATCCATATCATCGACTTACAACAAACAACTAAATTCATCGATACAGCGTATAAAGCGTTATTTGATATCGTTGCTGATGGTGGAAACGTATTGTTCGTAGGGACGAAAAAACAAGCACAAGAACCAATCCAATTGGCTGCAGAGCGTTCTGGTCAGTTCTATGTGAACCAAAGATGGTTAGGGGGAACGTTAACTAACTTTAAAACAATTAAACGTTCAATTAAAAAACTTCATGACTTATACAGAATGGAAAAAGATGGAACATTCGATAGCTTACCTAAAAAAGAAGTTGTTCAATTAAGAAAAGATATCGCACGTTTAGAAAAATTCTTTAATGGAATCAAAGATATGAGAAAAGTGCCTCAAGCATTGTTCATCATTGATCCTAAAAAAGAAAGAAACGCTATTTTAGAAGCTAGAATATTAGGTATCCCAGTATTCGGTATGATTGATACGAACTGTGATCCTGATGATTTAGACTATATTATTCCAGCGAATGATGATGCTTTAAGATCAATTAGTTTAATCTGTGGTGTTATGTCTGATGCAGTTGTTGAAGCAACAAATGCAAAATCTGCTAAACAAGAAGTTAAAGAAGAAACTAAACCTGAACCTAAAAAAGTGGAAGCTAAAAAAGCAGAGAAAAAAGCAGAACCTAAAAAAGCAGAAGCTAAAAAAGACGAACCTGTGATTGTTAAAGTTTCTAACGCGCCGAAAAAAGCAGAAGCTAAAAAAGCAGAGCCGAAAAAAGCAGAAGCTAAAAAAGCAGAGCCAAAAAAAGCAGAAGCTAAAAAAGCAGAGAAAAAAGCAGAGCCGAAAAAAGTAGAGAAAAAAGCGGCTAAAAAAGCAGAAGCTAAAAAAGTTGAACCTAAGAAAGAAACACCTAAGAAAGAAACTGTAAAAAAACAAGCAAAAGAACAAGTTAAAGACAGTGATAAAGAATTACAAGAAAAATTAAAATCACATACAGTTGTTGAACTTAGAGAAATGGCAAAAGAAAATGATTTACATAACTACTCAAAATTAAAAAAAGCTGAATTAATTGAATTAATTAAAACAGCACTTTAATAACAATTAGGGGGCTACGGCTCCCTTTTTATAGAAAATTAGAATATCGGAGGTATAATAATGGCAATTAGCGCAAAATTAGTTAAAGAATTACGCGATAAAACTGGTGCTGGGTTAATGGACTGTAAAAAAGCATTGGTTGAAAATAATGGAGATGTAGAACAATCAGTAGATTGGTTAAGAGAAAAAGGTATTTCTAAAGCTGAAAAGAAAGCTTCTAGAATTGCTGCAGAAGGTGTTGCTGAAGTTAAAGTTGCCGGTAATAAAGGCGTTATCTTTGAATTAAACTGTGAAACAGACTTCGTTGCTAAAAACGATAAGTTTAAATCATTGGTTTCAAAGATAGGTGATGCATTAATAAACGCTGCTAAAGAAACTGAAGAAGATGTTTTTGAAATTGAAGTTGATGGTAAACCATTAAAAGATGTTTTGTTAAATGAAACAGCAATGATTGGTGAAAAAATCACTTTAAGACGTTATGAATTAATGACAAAAGATGACAACCAAGTATTTGGTTCTTATATTCACTTTGGTGGAAGTATTGCGACTTTAGTTGTATTAGAAGGTGCTGACGCAGAAACTGCAAAAAATATTGCAATGCATATTGCAGCTAGCAATCCACAATATATTTCAAGAAATGAAATTTCTGAAGAATTTATTAAACATGAAACTGAAGTTTTAAAAGCGCAAGCATTAAATGAAAATGCTGAATCAGATAAACCAAAACCTGAAAATATCATTGAAAAAATGGTGATTGGTCGTTTAAATAAAAACTTCCAAGAAATTTGTTTATTAAGCCAACCGTATGTTAAAAATCCAAATGAAACAATTAAAAGTTACCTTAAATCACAGGGCGCTTCAGTCGCTTCATTTAGACGTTTGGCTGTTGGTGAAGGTATTGAGAAAAAAGAAGAAAATTTTGCTGAAGAAGTAATGAGTCAATCTAGATAATTAAAAGGACATTTTTTGTCCTTTTTTTGCAAGTTTTTAAGGAGGTTATTATGTCGAAAAAACGAATCATGATTAAACTAAGTGGTGAAGCCATGGCTGGTGAAACAGGTATTGGTATTGATCCAAATAAAGTAAAAGAAATCGCTAATGAGGTCAAAGAAGCCTATAATATTGGTGATAGTCAAATAGGAATCATTGTTGGTGGTGGTAATATTTTCCGTGGGAAATTAGCAGACCAAATGGGTATCGAACGATCAAGCGCTGATTATATGGGTATGATAGGAACTATTGTTAATGCACTCGCATTACAAAATTCTTTAGAGGCTCTAGGCGTTCAAACAAGAGTGATGTCTTCGATTAATATACCTGAAGTTGCTGAACCTTATATAAGAAGAAAAGCCTTGTCTCATCTAAGTAAAGATAGAGTTGTTATCTTTGGTGGAGGAACTGGTAATCCATACTTCTCAACAGATACAACTGCTGCTTTAAGAGCTGCTGAACTAGGTGCTTCTATTATTTATATGGCAAAGAACGGCACGGATGGAGTATATGATAAAGATCCAAGAAAATTTGAAAATTCGAAAAAATATGATAATATAACTCATAAGGAGATATTAAATAATAATTTGGAAGTAATGGACTCAACAGCAGCTGCTTTATGTTATGATAATAATATAGATATTTATGTTTTTGATATGAATAAACCAGGTAATATTAAAAAAGCTATACTTGGTGAACATATTGGTACTTTGATTAAAAATGGATAAGGAGTGAATTAAAATGCCAGAAAAGATTTTAAAAGAAACTGAAAACAAAATGAAACATACTGTTGATGCATTAATCAAAGGGTTTTCAGCAGTAAGAAGTGGGAGAGCTAATCCAAGAATGTTAGAACAAGTAACAGTCGATTACTATGGTGTAGAAACACCAATTTCCCAAATCGCTTCAATTTCTGTTCCAGAAGCAACACAAATTTATATTAAGCCTTATGACAAAACACAAGTATCTGATATCGAAAAAGCGATATTTGGTGCGAACTTAGGCGTAACACCTTCTAATGATGGTGTCGGCGTACGCTTATCATTACCGCCAATGAGTGAAGAAAACAGAAAAAACTCTGCTAAACAAATTCATAAAATGGCTGAAGATGATAAAGTTTCTATTAGAAACACCAGGAGAGATGCAATAACACAATTCAAAAAAATGGAAAAAGCATCAGAAATCAGTGAAGATGATTTGAGATATTATGAAGATGAAGTTCAAGAGTTAACGGATAAATATATTGCTAAAATCGATGAACTTGCCAAAGAAAAAGAAAAAGATATTTTACATGTATAATAAATGATGCAAGGCAAATTGCCTTGTATTTTTTTTGCTTACTGAGAATGATTTAGTAAATAATATTCATAGAATAATCACATGATTTATAGTATAATCAATATGAAAGTCAAGGTGTTAATATGTTAAAAAGAAAAAATAAGGAATTAAATATTCCCGATCATATAGCAATTATCTTAGATGGTAACGGCCGCTGGGCAAAAAAAAGAGGTATGCCTAGGACATACGGGCACCAAAAAGGTGTTGAAAATATTAGAACGATTGCAATTGCTTCAGCTGAATTGGGCATAAAAGCTTTATCAGTTTACGCTTTTTCTACTGAAAACTGGAAAAGACCTGAGAAAGAAGTAAATTTTTTAATGAAATTGCCTGGTGAGTTTGAGAAGAAATTCAAAGATGAGTTTAAAAAACACGATATCAAAGTGATGTTTTCTGGACGGAAGACTCAGCTAAGTAAGGAAAACCTTGAAATACTAGAAAGAATTACTAAGAACACCAAAGACAGAAAAGGCTTGGTATTAAATATTTGTTTTGATTATGGATCACAAACGGAGATTACTGAAGCAGTTAAGATGATAGCTGAAGAGGTCAAAGAAAATAAAATTAGTCCCGAAGACATTACCAAAGAGATGATTACTGAGAGATTATATACAAAAGATCTACCGGATTTAGATTTGTTAATTAGACCGAGTGGTGAAGTTAGATTATCTAATTTCTTGTTATGGCAAGCAGCATACGCAGAACTTTATTTCTGTGATACTTACTGGCCAGCTTTTTCAAAAAGGGTTTTAGAAAAAGCATTGTTAGAGTATACAAATAGAAATAGAAGATTTGGAGGACTTAAATCATGAAAACAAGAATAATTACAGCTTTGATTTTAATATTAGCTTTTGGTTTTATTCTTATTATTGGTGAGGGATCATTATCTTTTCTGTTCTCTGGTGGTGTTGTTTTATTAGCGACTGTTGCTGCTTATGAATTTATGATTAAATTGCATAGACATGGATTAGATAAATACTGGTTTCATTATTTACCAATTGGTTTGACATTTGCTTTTGTCTTGTTAAATGTTTTATATTTTGGAAGTCTGCAATATGAAAGAATTATGTATTTATATTTACTTGCGTTAGCATTTATTTATTTTATTATTTATCTGATTGAACAAAGAATGGATCGTCAAGAACTTGGTGTATCTATGATGACAATATTTTATACAAGCATTGGTTTTATTGCGCTTGTATATTTAAGAAGAATTAATTTAGAAATGGTATTGTATTTACTTGTGATAACTATCTTTACAGATACATTTGCGTATTTTATTGGTATTAAGTTTGGTAAGCATAAGTTAATGCCTAAAGTTTCTCCAAAGAAAAGTATTGAAGGCGCTATTGCTGGATTGGTATTTGGCGGTGCACTAGGAACTTTATTTGCTGTATATTTTAATGTATTTGATTTTCATATCATATTCATCATCTTATTATCAATAGCAATCTCTATTGTGTCACAATCGGGTGATTTGATTGCGTCTAAATTTAAAAGAGAACAAGGTATTAAAGATTATTCTAATATATTTCCGGGACATGGCGGAGTATTGGATAGATTTGATTCAACCATGTTCGCAGCTGCGTTTTTAATGCTTGTATTACAGGTGATTTAATGAAGAATATATATTTGTTAGGCTCAACAGGTTCTATCGGAGAACAAACATTAGATATTATAGAAAGACAACCTAATGATTTTAAACTGATTGGGATGTCAGGCTATTCAAATTTTAATAAATTGGTAGAAATCACTAAAAAGTTTTTGCCTGAATTTGTGGTTGTGAAAGATGAAAAAGATCAATCAACTTTTAAGAAATTGTTTCCCAATATAAAAATAGATTATGGAAGACAAGGTCTAAAAGCATTAGCGATTTTTAAATCAGAAGATAAAGACGGTTATTTAATTAATGCCCTTGTGGGTATGGTTGGATTAGAACCCACCATAGAAGCGATTAAAATTGAACGAGATATATTGCTTGCCAATAAAGAAACATTGGTTGTTGGCGGTCATTTAGTATCGTCTTTGAGAAAAGAGTATGATTTTAATCTTTATCCAATTGATTCTGAACACAATGCTTTATGGCAGTTGATGAATCATGAAGATAAAAAAGAAATTAAAAGATTGATCATTACAGCCAGTGGGGGTTCATTTAGAGATTTGAATCGTGATGAATTAAAAAATGTGACCATAAAAGATGCACTTAATCATCCGAATTGGTCAATGGGTGATAAAATAACGATAGATTCAGCAACAATGATGAATAAAGG
>JAQIBJ010000095.1 GCA_027859085.1 Mycoplasmatota bacterium | reverse complement strand
GAATCACTTATCTCATCCTTAGATATTCCAGCGAGAATAAACATCACAAAACCCTATGGTTCAATGACATTTCAAGCAAAAACAAATAAACAAGTTTGGATAGGTGGAGGCATTGGTATAACACCTTTCTTAGGTTATTTAAGAAGTGAAAATATTATCAATGATCCTATTCATTTGATTTACACTGTAAAGCAAAAAGAGGAAGCGGTTCACCTAGATACTTTGAATGCTATTGCAAGTTCAAATGAGAATTTTCGCTTTACACTATTTGAATCGTCTAAACAAGGCTTTCTAACTGCCAGTCATCTAAATTTAGATGATGATACAACTGTCTATATGTGTGGTCCTAGACCAATGGTTCAGTCTCTAAATAAACAAATGATTGAAGAGCACCCCAATACAAAAGTTTATTTTGAAGCATTTAGTTTTACAGGCACTCTAATTGAAGACATCTTGCGTTACCTTAAGAAGTGTATATATAAACTTAACAGAGCTTAAATTTCTAAATATTTATATAGAAAAAGCCTTATGATAATCATAAGACTTTTTTTTACTTAATATTTGATGACGGCAAATAGATTCTAAAAGTAGTCCCTTCGTGTTGCTTGCTATCTACTTGTATATCTCCGCTGTGAATTTTTATGACTTCTTTAACCAGTGCCAACCCTAATCCAAAACTGAGTTCATTTTGTGTGCGAGCTTCATCTGTTTGATAAAAAGAATCAAATATTTTATTTAGATGCTCTTTAGGAATTCCGATTCCGTTATCTTTTACATAAGTAACAATATATTGGTTTTCTAGCTGAAATGAAATATTAATTTCTCCCGAGTCATTATTGTATTTTATCGCATTTGCAATTAAATTAGAAAACACTCTAATCATCATTGTTTGATTACAATAAATATTCGTTTCAAATAAAGGTTTATCAATACGAAGAGTAATCTCTCTATCCGATAAATTTTTTGAAAATGCATCACTTGTAAGTTTAACAAGTTCGTACAAGTTAATCAATTCCATATCATCATTCGACAATTGTCTTGTTCTAGTAATCTCAAGCAGCTGAGTAACAACATTTTCCATAAATGAAATCTGTTGAATAATCGTTTGAATTTCTTCCTTTTGTTCAGGGCTCTTAGCATTTTTAAACATATACTCTGCTTGCGCTTGCATGACAGACAATGGTGTTCTTAATTCATGAGAAACATTTGAAGAAAATTGTTTTTCTCGGTTTATGGATTGTTCAACCCTGTCGAGCATTTGATTGACCATATCAGCTAATGCATAGACTTCATCTTTTGCAAAAGAAGTTTCAATTCTTCTTGTGTAATCTTCTTCATCTTTGATTATAGAGGCTGTTTTATATATATCTTGAATTGGTTTAAATGAGCGTTTAATAATAATGTATCCTCCAATAGATGCAACAAGAATAATAATTGGAGACAAAATTCCTGCAATCAATATTACTTGTTCAATAGAATTCATCATCGGGTTCATATCATAAATACCTCTTAAGACATAACCGTTTTCAATAGTCATATCATAAACCAACCAATTCATCCCATTAAACTCTTCTGATTGCGTTTCGTTTAACTTGATAGATGTTGTAGCATCAAAATTATCAGGGGCATTACCAAATGCAACATTATTATTTTCGTATACTAAAAATACCACACCATCATGATAAAAACTAAATAATTC
Source organism: Mycoplasmatota bacterium (assembly GCA_027859085.1). Classification (GTDB taxonomy): domain Bacteria; phylum Bacillota_I; class Bacilli_A; order Izemoplasmatales; family Hujiaoplasmataceae; genus Hujiaoplasma. Next base: position 2,511 of record JAQIBJ010000095.1, on the reverse strand, counting down.
TTGATCATCGTCATCTTCTTCTATATAAATACCATCATCTTCAACATTAATCATATCGGCAACTTCAATTGTTGCAGTTGTAACATCCATAGTTGCTTGATCTGTAAGGACCCTAGAAGCCGAAGTACGAAGAAAGTAAAAATCAAATATAATTAACAAAGCAAAAAACAGAGTATACCAAAAGATGATTTTTATTTTTATTGACCATCTTTTCATTCTTCTACCATCATCACATAACCAAACCCTCTAATCGTATGGATTAATTTAACGTCATGATTTTCGTCAATCTTCTTTCTTAAAAATCTTATATAAACATCAATCACATTGGAATAGCCTTCATAGTCATAATTTGAACTAACACTTTCAAGTCTTTCTCTAGACATTACAATATCCTTGTTCAACATTAAATATTCTAGTAATAAATACTCCTTTTTTGTTAATTTTATTTCTTTATCTCCGCGTTTGACAAGTTTTAAAGTTCTATTTACGGTTAAATCAGCTAACGTTAATATGCGTTGAATTTCTGTTTCAGTTCTTCTTAATAGTGATCTAATTCTCGCTTGTAATTCCTCAAAAGCAAATGGTTTTACTAAATAATCATCTGCGCCTAAATCTAATCCTATTACCCGATCCTGAACTGAATCCTTAGCAGTTAGCAATAAAACTTTTGTTGAATTTTTATCACTTCGAATGCGTTTTAAAAGTTCTAATCCATTCATTTTTGGAATCATAATATCAAGAACAACTAGGTCATATTTGTAATATTCTATTAAATCTAGAGCAACTTCTCCATCACCAGCATCATCAACTACATATCCATTTTCACTTAATCGCTTTTTCAATATATTTCTTAATTCATTTTGATCTTCTACTACTAAAATCTTCATTTATAACCCACCTTTTGTTAGGAGTATTTATAACTAATTATATCACACAAGATTAAAATTAGATTAAAATGCATTATATCTACAGGTTTTAATCTTATTTTAATGTTGTTTATATAAAATAGAGTTATCAATTAAAAAAAAGGAGATTTATTATGAAAAAATTAATTTATGTAAGTTTATTTATTATACTCGGTTTATTTTTAGTAGGTTGCAGTACAGAAACCCCAGTTTTTGAACGAAATGCTACTAACTCAGAATCATTACCAACTTTTACTTTGATCGAATTATCAGAATACACAGGTATAAACGGTTCTACAGCTTATATCGCTGTTGAAGGTATCGTATATGATGTGACTAACGAATTTGACAATGGAAAACACCAAGGAATCCAAATTGGTGGAACTGACGCTACATCAATCTTTTCTGCTAGTCCTCACAGCGCCGCATTGTTAGCGACATTACCTATTGTTGGTACAATCAACAATAATCCTACCTCAACAACAAGTAATAGTAATACTACAAACGCAACTACCGAACCAACTACAAATCCAACAAACAATCAAACAACATCAGCTGAAACGAATTATCTACCTGTATTTACCTTAAATGAATTAGCAAGTTATACAGGAGCAAACGGTTCAACTGCATATATCGCAGTTAATGGCGTTGTCTACGATGTTACAAATGAATTCACTAATGGTCAACATCAAGGGATTCAAATTGGTGGGACAGACGCAACAAATGTTTTTGCATCTAGTCCTCACAGTGCAGCATTACTATCATCATTACAAATAGTAGGATCTCTTGAAGGATATGAACAAGTGGCTACAGGTAGTGCCCCTGCCCCTTCAACATCTAATACCACTAATGGTGATTATGATGACGAACACGATGACGATTATGATGATGATTATGATGATGATTATGATGACGATTATGATGACGATTACGATGATGATTATGACGATGATTATGATGATGATTATGACGATGATTATGATGATGACGATTATGATGACGACGAATACGACGATTAATGCTTCATAATTTGCCACTCATTATTTTGAAACATATTATCTTTATAACAGATTAATAAATTTATTTTATATGATATTGAAAAAGGTGTCTTTCTCATTGATGGGAACGCCATCTTTTTTTGCGTGAAGACTAGATTAATATCAATATATAAAACCCCAAGAATAATATCATAGTTTATATACTATAATATGCTTGGGGTTTTAGATATAACTAGTAAAAATTCATGAAACCTTTTTTGTTACCAGAATCCATGGTTACGGAATAAAACCAAAATGCTCACTTCTTTAGTGAATCATTCTTTGATGGTAAAAATTTAATTTTATTCTAGAACAAAAGAAACTTATTCGCTACTCTTAGATTTTTTTGTCTTAAGATTAAGTAATCCGAAAACAAGAAAAAATAAACCTGGAACTAAAAACATAATTAGCAACACGTTTAATAACATTTCATTTGTAATTAGTTTAGATCCAAAAATATAAACACCAATTGTTACAAACAATAAAGATAAGAAAAACAACCACATCTTTTGTTTTTGTGAACTAAAATACCCACCGATTAATCCTACAACACCATGAACATAAATAAC